>NZ_VRUV01000043.1:0-17314 GCF_008039455.1 Methylobacterium sp. WL116 | reverse complement strand
ACGGCCTGCGTCGGCGGCATGGACCCGCGCCGCGAGGCGCGCGCGCTCAACGAGGGCACGCACATCGTCGTCGGCACGCCTGGGCGCCTGCGCGACCACCTCGAGCGCCGCACCCTCGTTACCGACCAGATGAGGGCCGTCGTGCTCGACGAGGCCGACGAGATGCTCGACCTCGGCTTCCGCGAGGACATCGAGTTCATCCTCTCGGCGACGCCGAACGAGCGCAGCACCTTCCTGTTCTCGGCGACGCTGCCGAAGGCGATCGACAGCCTCGCCGCCCGCTACCAGCGCGACGCGCTGCGCCTCGCGGTGAAGAGCGAGACCCGCGGTCACGCCGACATCGCCTACCGGGCGATTCGCGTGGTGCCGCGCGAGATCGAGCACGTCGTGCTCAACCTGCTGCGCGCCGCCGACGCGCCGACGGCGATCGTGTTCTGCAACACCCGCAACGCGGTGCGTCACCTCCAGGCGAGCCTGACCGAGCGCGGCTTCTCTACCGTGGCCCTGTCGGGGGAACTCGGCCAGGGCGAGCGCAACGCCGCGCTCCAGGCGCTGCGCGACGGCCGCGCGAAGGTCTGCGTCGCGACCGACGTCGCCGCCCGCGGCATCGACCTGCCGGGTCTGTCGCTCGTCATCCACGCCGACCTGCCGCACGACGCCGAGGTGCTGCAGCACCGCAGCGGCCGCACGGGACGCGCCGGCAAGAAGGGCACCAGCATCCTGCTGGTGCCGAACGCCCGCCGTCGCCGGGCCGAGCAGATGTTCCAGCTCGCCAAGATCAGCCCCGAATGGGGCGGTCCCCCGTCGGCCGACGAGATCCGGCGCCTCGACGGCGAGCGCATGCTGGAAGACCCGCTGTTCACCGAGGCGCCCGGCGAGGAGGATCTCGCCCTCGCCGAGACGCTGATCACCGGCCGCACCCCGCTCGAGCTCGCCGCCGCCCTCGCCCGCGTCTACCGCACCCGCTTGCCGGCGCCGGAGGAGGTCACCGATCCGGGCGACCAGTCCGGCCGCGGCTCCGCGAGCCGGCCGCCCTACGATCCGATGGACCCCGAGCGCATCGCGGCGATGGGCCCGGCGGTGTGGTTCCGGCTCAACCTCGGCCGGCGCGACAACGCCGACCCGCGCCGCCTGCTGCCGATGCTGACCCGCCGCGGCGGGATCGACCGCCAGGAGATCGGCGCGATCCGCATCTTCGACCGCGAGACCAAGTTCGAGGTGCGCGGCAACGCCGCCTCGCGCTTCGCGCAGGCCTTCGCCCGCAACGGCT
Organism: Methylobacterium sp. WL116; assembly: GCF_008039455.1. Lineage (NCBI taxonomy): Bacteria > Pseudomonadati > Pseudomonadota > Alphaproteobacteria > Hyphomicrobiales > Methylobacteriaceae > Methylobacterium > Methylobacterium sp. WL116. Next base: position 16,044 of record NZ_VRUV01000043.1, on the reverse strand, counting down.
CGCCGGAGATCCAGGTCGAGGCCCTGGTCGGCGATGCCCCGGTCGCCGAGCGCAAGGGGCCGGCCGGCTTCAAGAGCCCGCGCGCGGCCAAGCACGAGCGCCACATCGGCAAGCCAGAGGCGGCGAAGCCTTACGCCCGCAAGCCGCGCGCCTGAGCGCGGCGTCGGCGCGCGGCCGACGTTGCCTCGCAGCGACCCGACCGGTCAGAACCGGTCGGGAATGCCCTTCACCGCATCGCCGAGCGCCTCGACGCTCTCGCGCAGCTTGCGCCCGGCCGGCGCCAGGGACGGCACCTTGATGCCGAACACCTCGGTGTCCTCGTCCTGCGCTTCCGCGGGCACTGCCTTGGCTTCGACCGCCGCGGGCTTGCGGGCGGCCGGCTTTTCCGCGACCGCCTTGCTCGCCGCTGGTGCCGCCGTGGCGGCGGGAGGCTTCGCGTGCGCCTCGATCCGCGGCTTCGCCTTCGAAGGCTCGGGCTTCGCGGCCTCGCGCTTCGCCAGCTCAGGTTTGGCCGCTTCGATCTTGGCCGCTTCGATCTTGGCCGTTTCGTCGACCGAAGATGCCGGACGGGTCGCGACCGCCTTCGGGGGCTCCGGCGGCAGGGCCGCGTAGGTCGCGGTCTCGGTCTTGGCGCGCACGGTCTCGGCCGCCAGCGGCGCGATGCCGGGCACGGTGCGGGCCGGCGCGACCAGGGTCGCCTGACGGGCCGGGCCGATCACCGGCACCTCGACAAGCGCCGGGACCGGTTTCGGCGCGGGTGCCGGCGTCGCGAGCTTGCTCGCGGCGACGGGCGGGTTCGGGGTGATGGCGGGCGTCGCAGATGTCGGTACGGCGTCGGTGGCGACGGAGCCCGCGCGCAGCATCGGATCGATCCGCGCTTCGACGACCGGGGGCTCAGCCGGCTCGGGCGGCAGGATCTCGCGGATCTTCGGGATCGACGAGGGGCTGCCCGTCGCCAGCGCCGGCAGCCCGTCCTTCAGGTCGGGCCAGTCGGCGGCCTGCCGGCTCGTCACGATCGGCTTGGCGCGCTGCGGTCCGGCGAGGCCTGAGAGGTAGGTGCTGGCCGCGGCGGCGAAGGCCCCGGTCCCGGCCACCCCGATCACGCCGAACAGCGCGATGCGGGCCCAGGGGCGTCGTGCGGCCGGACGCGGCACCGTCTTCTGCGATTGCCGGGTCTCGGACGGGTCGAGGGCGAGATCATTCATCGGGGGGCGATCATGGCAGGAGGTTGCATCGGGCACGCGAGGCGGATGCGACCGATCTCCCCATCACGGCCGCATCGCCTCCGAAGATGTTCCGCACGCGGAACTCGAGTGTGGATCAAGAACCGGCAATACGGCGCAACGATGTCGCCCCGCTTCGCGGCGCCGAGCCCCGGGCTTCGACCTGTCGCATCTTCTGTGGAGAAGTCGTCGTCGCGCCGAGGTCTTGCGTAGACGGTGTGTGCTTAAGAACTCGTATCGGCGGGCGTCCTGCCCCGGTCGAGCCTCAGGGCCAACCTGCGAGGTGCAAGGCCTGCGCCCGTGCCACGCGCTCGACCGCGCGGGTCCATCGGCTCGCCGGCCGAACGGGCGACGATGCGCCGGCCGCGACGGCCGCCTTCAGCGTCAAGCCGTCCCGATCGCCCCAGCGCGCGAGCAGAACCTGGAACGCGTCGTGCCGCGCACGCTCGAAGGGGATCGGCCGCAAAGCGGAATCGCGACAGGGATGGGGCGGGTAGAGATGGGCCACCGGCACCAGGCCGGCCGGGATCGGCGCCGTGGCCACGTGGGTGCGGCGGCGGCGCAGGATCTTCGGCACGACGTAGGCCCGCGGCCCGAACGGATCGCCGGCGCCGGACGACACCTCGATCCGCCCGAGCGGTCCCACGACGACCAAGTCTGCCTCGCCGCCCAACGCCTCCGGCCGGATCGCGCCATCGAAATCCGGCGGTGCGGCGCCGAGATGCGCGCGGAGCCGCGCGAGCGGTCCCGGCCGATCGGTCCTGACCCGGACGGAGACCTGCGCCGAGCCGAGACCGAGATCGAAGCTCACGGCCGCCCGCCGAGCCGGATCGAGCGCTTCGCGATCGGGGCCGAGCTCGGTGAACCGCGAGCAGGCGACGGCGCCGAAATCCGCAGCCGGCAGGCACAGCGCGACCGCGTGGCTCCATCCGTCGCCCACCGGCATTTCGTAGGCGATCGGTCGCACCGCATCCGTCAGCGTCAGCGCGATGCCGCCCGTGGCGGTCCGCAGGCCAATCCGGCCCTCCCCAAGGATCCGGAACGGTTCGTCCGGCCGCCGGCGGAACTCGGCGGCCGCCCCGAACGCGCCGAGGTTCCACGCGCTCGCGGGATCGGCGAGCGCGGCGCAGAGGATGTCGCGATCGGTCGCGTCGAGGGCCATGGTGGGCACGGCTACGCCGGTCGTCGCGGAGGCTCAAGCGCCGTCTGCAACCGAAGGCTGCGATGTGGACCGCATGCCGAACGCGCCTGCGCGGCATGGACTTCGCCGCGCGACGCCGCCACCCTGCGCGGCGTGAGCGCCAGACCGATCTCCCTCTCGACACCGCCGGACGACGCGCCCGGCACCGCCTCCCCTGTTCCACCGCAGGCGATCCCGGCGGCCGGGTTCTGGAGCGGCTGGTCGACCCGCGCGCGGCTGATCGCCGTCGTCCTCGCCATCGATGTCGTCGCGGCCCTGGTCTCCTGCGGCGTCATTGTGATCAACGCGCGCACGGCGGTGAAGGTCGAGACGCGGGCATCGCTCTCCACCGTGGAATCGCTCGTCGCCGACACGATCCGCCTCCTCGACGCGGCTCCGCCCGAACGCCTGCTCCAGACCCTCGACCTGCGCTTCCAGATCCTGCGCCACGTCCGCGTCACGGTGCGCGACGCCGCGGGCGCGACGGTGGGCGCGCCGATCGGCCAGCCGCGTCAGGAGAAGACGGCGCCGGCTTGGTTCGCAGACCTGATCATGCCGAAGATCGAGCAGCATGAGCTGCCGATCGTCACCGCCGGCCGCACGATCGGCACCGCGCGGATCACCACGCAGCCGATGGACGAGATCGACGAGATCTGGGTCTATGCGCGCGCCCTGTCGCTGACGACGTTCTGCATCAACGCGGCGATGCTGGCAGCCCTCTACCTTGCGCTCGGGCGCGTGCTGGCGCCGCTGGGCCGCCTCGCCGACGGCCTGACCCAGCTCGAGCGACACGATTACACCGCGCGGCTCGAGAACCCGGCGACCCACGAGTTCGCGGTGATCGCCATTCGCTTCAACCAGGTCGCGGAAGCGCTGAGTGCCGTCCGAGCCGCCAACGGCCGCCTGAAGCGGCAACTGCTGACCGCGCAGGACGACGAGCGCCGCAGCACGGCACTGGAACTGCACGACGAGTTCGGCCCCTGCCTGTTCGCCCTGGAAGCCAACGCGGCTTCCGTGAAGCGGCTCGCGACCGGCACGGCCGAGCCCGACCGGGACAAGCTCCTGGCGCGCGCCTCCGAGATCGCGGCGATCGTCGGTCAGGTGCAGAGCCGCAACCGCGACCTGCTCAACCGTCTGCGTCCGCACGCGCTCGGCCAGGTTCCGCTCGCCGACTGCCTCGGCCTGCTGTTGCGCGACTTTGCCCGCCGACACCCCGAGACCCGATTCACCGGGCGGTTCCAAGGGCTCGCCCGCGGCTACGGCGATCTCGCCGACCTCACCGTGTTCCGTTGCATCCAGGAGAGCATGACCAACGCCGTGCGTCACGGCCACGCCGCGACGGTCACCGCCGAGGCGCGCGAGGGGAGCGGCTCGCTGGTCGTGTCGATCGCCGACGACGGCACCGGGTTCGCGCCCGATCACGGCACCGGCCTCGGGCTCTCGGGCATGCGCGAGCGCGTCGAAGCGCTGGACGGAACGTTTGTTCTTGACAAGCACCCCCCGGGCGCCGTTGTCCGCATTATCATTCCCGTGGATGCGCAAAGGGGCGACGATGCCGACCCGGTGCGATCCGCCTGAGCGGCCTCGCCATCCCGAGCGATCCCCCGATGAAGTTCCCGGCTCGATGAACGCCTTTGCCATGAAGCCCGTCGCCGTCGAGACCCGGATGCCGGTCCTCGTGATCGACGATCATCCGATCGTGCTCCAGGGCTGCCGCCGGGTGCTGGAGGATGCCGGCATCGAGACGGTGGCCGAGGCGACCACCGTGGTCGACGGCTACCGGGCGTTCCACCGCCTGCGCCCGCCGATCGTGATCTGCGACCTGACGTTCCAGGGCAGCGGCCTGGCCGGCCTCGGCCTGATCCGCCGCATGTGCGCGGTCGAGCCCAAGACCCGCATCCTCGTGTTCAGCATGCACAACGATCCGGTGATCGTGGCACGCGCGCTCGAGGCCGGCGCGCTCGGCTACGTGCTCAAGGACCACGCCTCGGCCGAGCTGTTCGAGGCCTTCGAGAAGGTCCGGGCGGGGCAGGTCTACCTCGACCGGCGCCTCGCCACCGAGGTCGCGATGCTGCGCACCGACGCCCGCCGCACCCCCGAATCCCAGCTGACGCCGCGCGAGCAGCAGATCCTCGCGCGCCTCGCGCAGGGCAAATCCTACGGCGCGATCGCGACCGACCTGTCGGTGAGCTACAAGACCGTGACCAACGCCTGCTCGCAGATGCGGCAGAAGCTCGGCGTGCGGACGCTGGCCGAGCTGATCCACGTCGCCGTCACCGAAGCCCAGCGTCAGGGCTGACCGATCCGGCGGCGGCCGCGCCGCGCGACACGACGAGAGGCCGAACCATGGGCGATGCGGAAACCGGCACGTTCTCGCAAGCCGCGTGGGCGCGCAACGCCGCGCTCAACGAGACCATCCGTACGATACCGTTCAACGCCGAGCTTGCGGCCGGCACGCTCGGCCGGTCGCGCTTCACGCATTACATCGTCCAGGACGCTCATTACCTCATCGGCTTCGGCCGCGCCCTGAGTCTCGCCGCCGCCAAGGCGCCGGAGCCCGACGGCATCGTCCTGTTCGCCAAGGCGGCGGAAGAGGCGATCGTCGTCGAGCGCGCGCTCCACGGCGGCTTCTTCCGCGACTACGGCATCAGCACGGAGGCCTTCGCGGCGACGCCGCTGACGCCGGCCTGCGATCACTACGTCGCGTATCTCATGGCGACGGCCTACGCCGAGCCGTTCGAGGTGCTGCTCGGGGCGCTGCTGCCGTGCTTCTGGATCTACGCCGAGGTCGGGCGGGACATCCTGGCGCGCGAGAGCGCCGGCAATCCCTATCGCGCCTGGATCGACACCTATTCCGGAACGGACTTCCAGGACGCCGTCGCCCGGATGATCGCGGCGACGGACGAAGCCGCCCGCGGGGCATCGTCCACCGTTCGCGAGCGCATGCACAAGGCCTTCACCCACGCGACTAGGCTCGAATGGATGTTCTGGGACAGCGCCTACCGCGAAGCCGCCTGGCCGGTGTGACGGCAGGTCTCGTGCGGCCGATCCAGCGCTCTAAGCACCGGCATCGGTAAGGACCGTTTCGACCCGACCTGCGTGCGTCGCGCCTCCTCGAAGGGAGAGGGGGACACACCACCGATTCGAAAGGGGCAGAACGATCGGATTGGAGCGGGCGACGGGAATCGAACCCGTATATTCAGCTTGGGAAGCTGACGTTCTACCACTGAACTACGCCCGCGCCGGGCCGCGTTTCGGCAGCGCGGCTGGACCATAGCAGAGCCGCCGACGTTGTCCACGGGGTCGATGGTCCTGCGGTCATGGACGGGCACCGCGAAACATCTTCTTCGGGCGGCAGCCCGGCACGCGATGCTCCGGCAGCGGCCACACGATCGCCGCGCGCAGGCCATCGCCGCCGTATCCGTTCCCATGGCGACGCCGTTCCACTATCACCCGTCGGACCTGCACCCACGATGCGTGCGGCGTCCGCCTCCGGTGGGCGGCGCCGGCCGAGGACCGATCCGAGATCCATGGACGCCCCTTCCCCCCTGGCCGCGCCCGCGGACAATCCCGCGCGGCTGATCCTCGCTTCGGCCTCGCCGCGCCGGCTCGCGCTCCTGCAGCAGATCGGCATCGAGCCGGACGCCCTGCTTCCCGCCGACGTCGACGAGACGCCGCTGAAGTCCGAATCGCCACGCGAGCTCGCCCGGCGGCTCGCGCGGCTGAAGCTCTCCGCGGCGCAAGGGGCGCTCCACCTCCACGAGCACGGCGGGAAGAGCTGGGTGCTGGCGGCCGACACCGTGGTCGCGGTCGGCCGCCGCGTGCTGCCCAAGGCCGAGGTGCCCGACGAGGCCGCCGACTGCCTGCGCCTGCTTTCCGGGCGGCAGCACCGCGTGTTCACGGCGATCTGCCTGCTCTCGCCGAAGGGCGCGCGGCGCGAGCGCATCGTCGAGAGCCGGGTGCGGTTCAAGCGCCTGTCCCAGCGCGAGATGAGCAGCTACCTCGCCTCGGGCGAATGGCGCGGCAAGGCCGGCGGCTACGCGATCCAGGGGCTGGCCGGCGCCTTCGTCGTCAAGCTCGTCGGCTCGCACTCGGCCGTCGTCGGCCTGCCGCTCTACGAGACGATGGCGCTCCTCGACGGCGAGGGGTTCCCGGTGCGGGCCGGCTGGGGCGCGATGGCATGACGACGGTCGCGAAGCTGCCCCCCTGCCCGATCTGCGGCAAGCCGGCCGATCCGAAGCTGAAGCCGTTCTGCTCGGAGCGCTGCTCGGACATCGACCTCGGCCGCTGGCTCAGCGACCGCTACGTGATCCCGGCCGCCGATGACGAGGACGAGGACGCGTTGCCGGCCGCCCGGAAACCCGAGCACGAATAGCGGGAAAATCATCCAGCCGATGCGCCCGATCAGGCTGGACAGGCCCGGAGGCACTGACTATACCCCCGCCCTGTCGAGCCGCCACGCGGATCGGCGAAGGCCCAGGTAGCTCAGTTGGTAGAGCATGCGACTGAAAATCGCAGTGTCGGCGGTTCGACTCCGTCCCTGGGCACCATCCCTCCCCAGCGTCTGAACTAGATTCGCAGCCGCGGCTGCTGAACGCGTTCGTGCCTGCGCGGACGCCCTCTCAGGTGGTGCCCGATCCCTCGACGATCGCGGCCAGCCTCTCCGCCGTTTCAAGATCCTCCGGCGTGTTGACGTTGAGGAACAGGTCGATCGGCTCGATCGGCCAGCGCACCACCGCGGCGCCGTGACGGCCGATGAAGCCGCCGACGCGGCGCTCGTTGCGCTCGACGAGCGCGGCACGCAACTCTGCCCGCAGATGGATCGGCCAGAGCGCCACGGTGTAGTGCTCGCGATCGCCCGAGGCGGCGACCGGGATCGCAGCCGCCTCCCGGGCTGCGGCGAGGCGGGCGACGAGGTCGAGCGGCAGGAACGGCGCGTCGCAGGAGACGCTGACGACGGCGTCCACGTCGGCGTGGAACGCGGCCGCATGGTCCAGCCCGGCCAGGATGCCGGCGAGCGGGCCGGGATGGCCGGCGACGCCGTCGGGCAGGACCGGCCCCGGAAAGCCGGAGAACCGCGTCGGGTCGCCGTTGGCGCTGAGCATCAGCCCAGCCGGGCATTGCGGCGCCAGGCGCCCGGTCACCCGCTCCAGCAGCGTCCGGCCGCCGAGGGTGCGCAGCACCTTGTCGCCGCCGCCCATGCGGCGGGCGAGACCGCCGGCCAGGATCAGGCCCAGGACCGGCGGCATCGTCGCGCCTATTCGAAGACGATCTTGGGCGCCGCCCGGCCGGCCGGTGCCGCGGTCAGGTTGTCCCAGAGCTTGCGCGCGATCTCGCGGTAGACCTGGGCCTGCGGTCCGTCGGGGGCGACGGCGACGACCGGCTGGCCGGCATCGGACGATTCCCGGATCGTCATGTTCAGCGGCACCTCGCCGAGGAACGGCACGCCGAGGCGCTGCGCCTCGATCCGCGCGCCGCCATGGCCGAAGATGTGCGATTCGTGGTTGCAGTTCGGGCAGATGAAGGTCGCCATGTTCTCGATCACGCCGAGGATCGGCACCGCGACCTTCTTGAACATCGTCACGCCGCGCCGCGCGTCGATCAGCGCGAGGTCCTGCGGGGTCGAGACGATCACGGCGCCCGAGAGCGGCGTCGCCTGGGCCATGGTGAGCTGCGCGTCGCCGGTGCCCGGCGGCATGTCGACGATCAGCACGTCGAGCTCGCCCCAGAGCACGTCGCGCAGCATCTGCGTCAGCGCCGACTGCACCATCGGGCCGCGCCAGATCATCGCCGTCTCGGGCTCGATCAGGAAGCCGATCGACATCACCTTGAGGCCGTAGCCTTCCATCGGCTCCATGCTGCGGTTGTCGACCACCTTCGGCTTGCCGGAGAGGCCGAACAGCTTCGGCACCGAGGGACCGTAGATGTCGGCATCGAGCAGGCCGACCTTCAGGCCCTGCGCCTTCAGGGCGAGGGCGAGGTTGCAGGCGGTGGTCGACTTGCCGACGCCGCCCTTGCCCGAGGCCACCGCCACGATGTGGCGGACTCCCGGCAGGGCCGGCCCCTGGCCGGGAGGCGCGCCGGGACGCGGCGGCGCGGCATTCACCGGAACCGGGGCGGCCTTGCTCTGCTCCGGCATGCCGGGGCCGCGCTCGGAGGTGAGGCTCGCGAACACGCCCGAGACGCCGGGCATCGACAGCACCTTGCCCTCTGCCGACCGGCGGATCGGCTCGAAGCGCGCCGCCTCGCTGGCGTCGATCAGGATCGAGAACATCACGCGGTTGGTCGGGTCGACGACCACCTGCGACAGGCGGCCGGACGCCGGCAGGGTGGTGCCGGCGGTATCGATGGTCACGCTTTGCAGCGCGCGCAGCACGTCGTCTCGGGTGATCGCCACGGTCGGCCTCCTTCGCCGCGTCCGGCGTCTCTGGATCTCGAAAGGGATGGTTCCGGCCCATGTAAACAGCCGTGCCGGAAACGCCAGCCGAAGCGGGCCTACCACCATGCGGCGCCTGTGCGCAGGCGATCGAACCAACCGATGCGTCATCCGTTGTGAAACGACCGCCGGCGCGGGCGGCAGGGAGAGCCGGTGCGCCGTCACCATCTGGAGAGACCTAAGCGATGCATCAGGGCAATCACCGCGACCACGCGGGCGCGAAGAAGCTGTTCGAGCTGGTCAAGGACGTCAAAGTGGCGATGATGACCACCGCCGACGCCGACGGCACGCTCAACAGCCGTCCGATGTGGAACAACGACATCGACGAGAACGGCGACCTGTGGTTCTTCACCAAGCTGCACTCGCCCAAGACCGCCGAGATCGGCCGGGACAACCAGATCAACCTGTCGTACTCCGACCCGTCGAGCCAGACCTACGTCTCCATCGCCGGCAAGGCGGAGATTGTCAGCGACCAGGCGATCATCGACGCCAAGTGGACCGAGAGCCTGAAGACCTGGTTCCCGAACGGCAAGGACGACCCCGAGGTGGCGCTGCTCCGCATCCACCCCGAGCAGGGCGAGTACTGGGACAGCCCGAACAGCAAGATGCTGCACCTGTTCGGCTACGTGAAGGCCTCGCTCACCGGCGAGAGCCCGAAGACGGAGACCAAGAAGGTCGACCTCGCCTGATCGCGGCGGCCTGAGCCGCCTTCGCGACGACAGGCGGCGTGCCCGGTGCGGCGCGCCGCCTTTTTCGTGCCCGCGCCGCCGCCTCCGTTGACACAGGGCTGCCGGTCATGCGCCCTCGGGGCTCCGTGACGCCCGCCCCGAGGTTCCAAAGACATGCTCGATCTCGCGCGGCGGGTGCACGACCACAGTTTCGGCATCGACCCGATCGTGCGGTCGCTGCTCGACACCGACTTCTACAAGCTGCTGATGGCGCAGACGATCCTGCGCCGACACCGCGACGTGGCGGTGACCTTCGGCATCAACAACCGCACGACCCGCATCCGCATCGCCGACGAGGTCGACGCCGGCGCGCTGCGCGAGCAGCTCGATCACGCCCGCTCCCTGCGCCTGTCGCGTGGCGAGGCGACCTGGCTGCGCGGCAACGCCTTCTACGGGCGCCGCCGCATCCTGTCGGCCGACTTCATCGCCTGGTTCGAGGGGTTTCGGCTGCCCGAATACCAGCTCGAGGCGCGGGACGGGCAGTACGAGCTCACCTTCCACGGACCGTGGGTCGAGACCACGATGTGGGAGGTGCCAGCGCTTGCCATACTGAACGAGCTGCGCTCGCGCGCCGTCCTGCGCGACCTCGGCAAGCTCGACCTGCAGGTGCTGTACGCGCGGGCGATGACGCGGGTCTGGGAGAAGATCGAGCGCCTGCGCAAGCTGCCCGACCTGTCGATCGCCGATTTCGGCACCCGTCGCCGGCACGGCTTCCTGTGGCAGGACTGGTGCGTGCAGGCGATGGACGAGGGCTTGGGCTCCAAGCGCTTCCTCGGGACCTCGAACTGCCTGATCGCGCTCCGCCGCGAGGTCGAGGCGGTCGGCACCAACGCGCACGAGCTGCCGATGGTCTACGCGGCCCTGGCGGAGGACGATGCGGCGCTCGCCCGCGCGCCCTACGACGTGCTGCGCGACTGGCAGGAGGATTACGAGGGCAACCTTCTCGTCGTGCTGCCCGACACCTACGGCACCACCGGATTCCTCGCCGGCGCGCCCGACTGGCTCGGCGACTGGACCGGCATCCGCATCGATTCGAAGGACCCGATCGAGGGCGGCGAGGAGGCGATCGCGTTCTGGCGCTCCCGCGGCGCCGACCCGCGCGAAAAGCTCGCGATCTTCTCCGACGGGCTCGACATCGACACGATCGAGCGGATCCACGCGCATTTCTACGGGCACCTGCGGATCGGTTACGGCTGGGGCACCCTGCTTACCAACGATTTTCGCGGGCTGGTGCCGGAGGGCCGGCTCGATCCGATCTCGATCGTCTGCAAGGTGACCCATGCCAACGGGCGCCCGACGGTGAAGATCTCCGACAACCCGACCAAGGCGCAGGGGCCGGCGGACGCCGTTGCGCGCTACAAGCGGGTGTTCGGCGTCGGCGCGCAGGATGCGATGGCGGTGGTGGTCTGAGCCGGCCGATCGCGCCGGCCCCCGGCGCAGCTTCCATTGAAGTCGTGTCACAGACTGAAGATTGAAATTACGCGGTCTCCGTTCGTGGTGGGCGTGCGCTATGTCCCGCCCCGATACCGGCGCGTCGCCTTCCGAGGAGGCGCGCGAACCAAGCCGGAACAGCAGGGACGCGGATGCCATGTCACGGATCGATCGACGCGCGCTGATCGGAGCAGCGGGTCTGGCGCTCGCAGGCCCCACCCTCGGGGGTTCGGCACATGCCGCGGATGCTCCTGCACCGAAGCCAGCCGAGGCGAAGGACGTCACCCGCACGCTGGCGCGCTGGGTCGTGAACGCCCGGTTCGAGGATCTGCCCGAGGCGGTGCGCCGAGAGGCGACGCGAACCTTCCTGAACTGGGTCGGCGTCGCCATCGGCGGCTCGCATCACGAGACGCTGGACGTGGCGGTCTCCGCGCTCGCGCCGTTCTCGGGGCCGCCCCAGGCCGGCCTGTTCGGCCGCTCCGAGCGCTTCGACATCATGAACGCGGCGTTCCTCAACGGCGTGTCGAGCCACATCTTCGACTACGACGACACTCACCTGAAGACCGTCATCCACCCGGCCGGCCCGGTCGCCTCGGCGATCCTCGCCTATGCCGAGATGCACCCGGTCTCGGGGCGCGACTTCCTCGACGCGCTGGTGCTCGGAATCGAGACCGAGTGCCGGATCGGCAACGCGGTCTATCCCAACCACTACGACGTCGGCTGGCACATCACCGGCACCGCCGGCGTGTTCGGGGCGGCGGCCGCCGCCGGCAAGCTGATGGGCCTCACCGAGCAGCAGATGGTGTTCGCCCTGGGGCTGGCCGCCTCGCAGCCGGTGGGCTTACGCGAATCGTTCGGCTCGATGAACAAGAGCTTCAACCCCGGCCGCGCCGCGGCCAACGGCCTGTTCGCCGCGATCCTCGCGGCCAAGGGCTTCACCTCGTCGGACGGCATGATCGAGGCCAAGCGTGGCTGGGCCAACACCGTCTCGACCAAGCGGGATTATCGCGAGATCACCGAGGGGCTCGGCACGCGGTACGAGAGCCTGCTCAACACCTACAAGCCGTTCGCCTGCGGCATCGTCATGCATCCGGCGATCGATGCCGCGATCCAGCTTCGCGACGAGGAGCACCTCAAGCCCGAGCAGATCGCGCGCGTCGACCTGAAGGTGCATCCCCTCGTGCTCGAGCTCACCGGCAAGACCGCCCCGCAGGCGGGATTGGAAGGCAAGTTCAGCATCTACCACGCGGTCGCCGTCGCGCTGGTCGAAGGCGCGGCCGGCGAGAAGCAGTTCAGCGACCGCGCCGTTCGCGATCCCGTCGTCGTCGCGTTGCGCGACAAGGTCGTGCCGGTTGTCACGCCGGGGATCGCGGCGGCACAGGTCGACATGACCGTCACGCTCGCCGACGGGCGCACGCTGCACCGCCGCATCGAGCACGCGATCGGCAGCGTCGAGCGTCCGATGAGCGACGCCGCCCTGGAGCGCAAGTTCACCGATCTCGCCGACGGCGTGCTGCCCGCGGCGCAGGCCCGCCGGGTGATGAGCCTGTGCTGGTCGCTCGATACGCTCAAGGATGTCGGCGACGTGATTCGCGCAGGGGTTGCGCAAGCCTGACGATCACGAGCCCGTGAAAACCCGCCGCAACGGGAGGGATCGTTTCGCGGCGCCGTGCCGTTCCCCGTTCGCACCGGCGAATGCACGGGCGTTGCGGGCGTGAGCGTACGGTTCGGTGGCGGCATGGCGACGAAGACAGACGACCCTCCCATCCCGGTGCCGTCTCCCACCCGGATCGCCGCCGCCGAGACCCCGAAATCGGCGCTGGTCTCACCGGTCCTCGTCAGCGCGATCATCATCGCGGCGCTCTATGTCGGGCGCGAGATCTTCATCCCGATCGTCATCGCGGTTCTGTTGTCCTTCGTGCTCGGACCGCTGGTCGCGCTCCTGCGCCGCTGGCACCTGCCGCGCGTCGTCGCGGTCGGCTCCGCGGTGGTGTTCACCCTCGGCATCGTCGCCGCCCTGGCGACGCTGATCGGCGTCCAGGTCGCCGGCCTCGTCGGCGACGCGCCGCGCTACCGCTCGACGATCGAGCGCAAGATCGAGGGCCTGCGCGACAGCCCGGTCGCGCATCTCACCGATTACGTCGCCAATATCGGCCGGGCGATCCACGATGCCGGCAACACCGAGAAGGCGCCGAAGCCCGCGGCGGAGGCGAAGCCCGGCCCCGAAACCAAGCCGGCGCGGCCGGCCTCGGAACCGGCTCCCGTCCTCGTCGAGATGCGCCAGACGCCGCCCGGCCCGCTGGAGACGGCGAGCACCCTGCTCTCCCCGGTGATGCAGCCGCTGGCCACCACCGGCATCGTCTTCGTCGTGCTGCTGTTCGTCCTGATGCAGCGCGAGGATCTGCGCGACCGGATGATCCGCCTCGCCGGATCGAGCGACCTGCACCGCACCACCGTCGCGATGGACGACGCCGCGCGGCGGCTCAGCCGCTACTTCGTGGTGCAGCTGGCGCTCAACACCGCCTTCGGGCTGGTGGTCGGCATCGGCCTCTACGTCATCGGCGTGCCCAACCCGGTGCTGTGGGGCATCGTCTCGGCGATGATGCGGTTCGTGCCGTATATCGGCGCCTTCCTCTCGGCCCTGCTGCCGCTCCTGCTGGCGGCGGCCGTCGATCCGGGCTGGGACATGGTGATCGCCACCGCGATCCTGTTCCTGGTGCTGGAGCCGCTGACGGGCCAGATCGTCGAGCCGATGCTCTACGGCCATTCCACCGGCCTCTCGCCGTTCGCGGTGCTGATCTCGGCTCTCTTCTGGACCTGGCTGTGGGGGCCCGTCGGGCTTCTGCTCTCGACGCCGCTGACGGTCTGCCTCGTCGTGCTGGGGCGGCACATCGACAAGCTCGAGTTCCTCGACGTGCTGTTCGGCAACCGCGCCGCCCTGACGCCTGTCGAGAACTTCTACCAGCGCATCCTCGCCGACGACCCGGAAGAGGCGCAGGAGCACGCCGAGCTGATCCTGCAGACCTGCTCGCTGTCGGCCTATTACGACGACGTGGTTCTGAAGGGCCTCGAGCTCGCCGCCCGCGACGCCGCCCGCGGCGTGCTGACCCTCGAGCAGAAGACCGACATCCGCGCCTCCGTCAGCGAGCTCGTCGACGCGCTCGCCGAGCGCGACGACCGGGTTCCCGTCGCGCCTGCGGCCGATGCCGACGACGGTGCCAAGGGGGATGCGAAGGCCGATCCCGAAGCGGCGCAGCCAAGCCGGGAGGAGATCCCGCCGGCGTGGTCTCGCGAGGGCGCGGTGCTGTGCGTCGCGGGGCGGGGCTTCATCGACACGCCGGCGGCCGCGATCCTCGCACAGCTCCTCGCCAAGCGCGGGCTCGGGACGCGGATCGTACCGTTCGGCGACGTGTCGCGCGCGAAGATCGCCGATTTCGACCCCGGCGAGGCGCAGATGACTTGCATCGTCTCCCTGGCGATCAGCGGAGAGCCGGGGCACCTGCGACGGCTCGTCGATCGCCTTCGGCGCCGGATGCCCGACGTCCCGATCGTCGTCGGGCTGTGGCAAGCGGACGACGATGCCGCCGGCCGCGGCAGCATCCCGGCGGCCGAGCACGTCTCGTCGCTCGCCAGCGCCGTCGACACGGTGCTGGCCCATGTGCACGCCGAGCCGGAGCCGTCCCCCATGCCGGTGGCTGCGCAGGCTTGACGGAAACGGCCGAAACCCGCCTTCCTGCCGCGATGCAGGATCGAACGGGGAAAAGCCGATGAGCGTCGTCGAACTCGGCCGGTTCATGGACGATCTCGCCGACGCGTCGGGCCAGGCGATCCTGCCGTTCTTCCGTGCCCAGTATGCGCTGACCGACAAGGCGGCGGGCACGGCCGCGTTCGATCCCGTGACCGAGGCCGACCGCGCCGCCGAGCTGGTCCTGCGCAACATGATTCGCGGTCGGTTTCCCGCCCACGGCATCCTCGGTGAGGAGTTCGGCTCGGAGCGGCTCGACGCGGAATGCGTCTGGGTGCTCGATCCGATCGACGGCACCCGCGCCTTCATCACCGGCATCCCGACCTGGGGAACCCTGATCGGCCTGACCCGGAAAGGGAGCGCCGTGCGCGGCCTGATGCACCAGCCCTATCTCGGCGAGCGCTTCACCGGCGATGGACGCACCGCACGCCTGCGAAGCTCGCGCGGCGAGCGCACGCTCCATACCCGCCGCTGCTCCGACCTGTCGGCGGCGATGCTCGCCACCACCGATCCGCGGTTGTTCACGGACGGCGCGGAAGCCGATCGGTTCCGGGCCATCGAGGGTCGCGTGCGCATGTCGCGCTACGGCACCGACTGCTACGCCTATTGCATGCTGGCTTCGGGCCAGATCGACCTCGTCGTCGAGGCCGGCTTGAAGCCCTACGACATCGTCGCGCTGATCCCGATCGTCGAGGGTGCGGGCGGCGTCATCACCGCCTGGGACGGCGGTCCCGCGACCAGCGGCGGCCGCATCGTCGCCGCCGGCGATCCGCGCATGCACGCGGCGGCGCTGGCGATTCTCAACCCGTAACCGGTCGGCGCCCGAAACCACATTGCGACCCGTCTCGACGAACTGAACCGTCCATGCGCCCCGGCCGTTCCTGGTCGTCCGCAACGCTTCCTCCCGGCTGCCCGTGCTCCTCGCCGCACTCCTTCTCCTGACGACGCTGCCGCCGCTGGCCGAAGGGTCTGTCGACGCGCTCCGGGCGCACGCGGTCGGCTTGCAAACGCCGTCGGTCGAGGCGGCACCGTATTATCAGCACGTCGCGCGGGCGGTCTCGAACTGGCGAGGCCAGGCCGGTACCGAGCTTCGGCCGGTCTCGCTCGCCCTGGTCGCGCAGGTGGCACCCACCGAGCCGGCCTACGTCGCACGCTGCGCCAAGCTCAACAATTACTGGTGCATCAAGAGCGCGCGCTGGTCGGGCGAGATCGGTGCCGACGCCGAGGGGCATACCGGCTTCGCCACCGCGGCGGACGGCGCCGACGCCGCGGCCGGGCTGCTCCGGCGATACTACCGGGAT
>NZ_VRUV01000439.1:0-3881 GCF_008039455.1 Methylobacterium sp. WL116 | reverse complement strand
CACCTGCACGGTGCCGCCGGCGAGCGTCGCCGTGCCGGCGACCGCGAGCCGGTCGGACTGGCCGGCGGCGTTGGCCTCGACCTGAAACACCGAGCCGGCCGCGAACGCCGCGTTGCCCGCGACGGTGAGCGTGCCGATGGAGTTGCCCGGCGCCACCGTGCCGCCCGAAAGCGCGCTGATGCCGCCGACCGTGCCGGTGCCGCCGAGCAGGCCGCCGTCGTTGACCGTGGCGAGGCCGGCGATCGTGCCGTTGGCGTAGAGCGCGCCGCCGTTGCCGACGGCGACGTTCGTCGTCAGCGCGTCGGCGGCATCCATCCGCAGGGTGCCGGTGACGTTCCCGAAGTAGCCGGCGGCCGAGTACAGGTCGAGACGGCTCCAGTAGCTCAGCGCCGTGCCGTAGAAGGCGGCGAGCGCGTTGGTCTCGGTGTTGACGAGGATCTGGTTGATCGTGCCGGTCTGCAGGTTGCCGTAGAGGCCGCCGTTCGGCGCGATCGTCCTGGCGGCGGTCGTGCTGCCGCCGTAGAGCGGCGCCAGCAGGATCGAGGCGTCGGGGCCGTTGACGGGCGCCGTCTCGCGCGGCGCCTGGGCGAAGGTGAGGGTCGGCAGGCCGTAGGTCAGGCGGGCCTGGTACAGCGCCTGGTTGGCGGCGGAGGGCACGTACGGGTTGCTCGCGGTGTTGGCGGCACTCGCCGCGCAGGCCGCGACGGTGTTCCCGCACTGCGCCGCCTCGTAGGCCTGCAGCTCCGCCGCGGCCCGGGTGAACAGGCCCGGCATGTTGATCGCCGTGCCCGTCGTCGCGGCGTTGTTGATGTAGGCCGGGTTGGTGAAGGTCTGGGCGAGATCGTAGGCCGAGAAGGCGCGCGAGGCGATGATGTCGAGCGGATAGTGCACGCCGAGCACGATGCGGTCGTTGGCGTAGTCCGAGGCGCGCAGCAGCATGTTCTGGTACTGCTGCGGCACCAGCATCGCCAGCAGGTAGCCGTCGGTATAGGCGTACTGGGTGTGCCCGCTCGGGAAGGACGGGTTGGTGGCGATGCCGCTCAGCGCCGTCGGGTCGAACACGTTGTAGCGGCTCGCGGCGACCTGGATCGGCCGCGAGGAGCCGTAGACGTCCTGGCCCGCTTGCGTGTTGCGGACGCCGTAGGCGAGGTCGAGGACGCTGTCGAAGCGGTTGGGCAGCGTGCCGGTCGTCCCGGCCGCGCCTGCGGGCGAGCCGGCGGGGATCGTGTAGGGGCCGGTGGGCAGGGTGTAGCCGGCCGGCGCCACCGCCGGGATCGGCACGTAGCCGGTGGGCACGGTGCTCGGGTTGTTCGCTGCCCCGTTCGCGAAGTATTGCTTCGCCACGCCGAGGTTGGCGCTGAGCACCGTGTAGGCCTGATTCAGGAGGTTGAAGGTGTTGGTGAGCGGCCCGCTCGTCGCGGTGCTCGCCCGGATGCCGGTCTGGTAGATCGCGCCGAGCTGCGGCCCGAGCCCGCCCACGGGCTGGTAGGGGTTGAGGCCGCCCGGGCTCTGGGCCGCCTGCAGCGGCAGGCCGCCCGCGAGGTTGTCGCCCGGCCCGAGATTGACCCGCGTCCCGTCGAGGAGGGTGATCGTCGTCGCGAAGGCGGCGCTTCCGGGCAGCGCCTTGTCGCTGATCGCCCGCTGCTGGTCGGCGACCGAGGCGCCCTGGTTCTGGGCGATGGCCTGCGAGAGATTGAGCTGCAGCGTCTGCTGCCCGATCGCCGTTCCGTTCAGCGAGAGGAACGGCGCGAGCAGGTTCAGCACGTTGACGTTGGCCGGCGTCGTGTTCGCGGTCTGCGCCTGGACGGCTGCCGGCCCATAGGCCGCGACGACCACCGCGGCGATCGAGACACCCTGCTTGAAGTCCATGATTCGTCCCCTCGTGCCGATCTTCGGCGTTCGGAGAGCAGGACTAGCGAAGTCTACGTCGGAGTCTTCGTCATAATCCAGTCATAATATTGAGAAGTACGTGGGGTTGCTGAAAAGCAACAAGTATATCATGTGCTGGCTAAATATCTCGGCCCGGAACACGGCGTCTCGAGGATGACTTTGCCGGCTCGCATCACTGCGACCGGCGCGACGGCGTCAGGCGCAGGCCGGGGGCGGGGCGCTCGAGCAGGACCTCGCGGCGGAAGCGGACCAGGCGCGCCGGCCGCCCGGCGGTGCCGCTGGTGACGCCCTCGGTCTCCTCCACCAGCCCCTGCTGCGCCACCAGCCGGCGGAAGTTCTGCTTGTGGAGCTGCGTTCCCGACAGGGCCTCGACGGTGCGCTGAAGCTGGAGCAGCGTGAAGTGCGGCGGCATCAGCTCGAACACCACCGGGCGATACTTGATCTTGCCGCGCAGGCGTCCGATCGCGGTGGCGAGCACCCGGCGATGGTCGAACGCCATCGGCACCCCCGTCGGGTCGCCGGGGCGCGCGGGCCCGGCATTGCCGGCGGCTTCCGGGATCAGCCCCGCCTCGAACAGCAGCTCGTAGCGTTCCAGCACGCGCTCCTCGTTCCAGGTCGCGCCGTTGAGGCCGAAGGTGAGGCCGAGGCGGTCCGCGCGCGAGCGCCGGAGCTTGGCATCGGTCGGCGCGCCGGCCCAGGCCAGCAGCTCGGCCTCGATCGCGTCGAGCTCGGGCGGCCGGCCCTTCCGGAAATCCTCGTAGGGCAGGTAGCGGTACCAGTTGCGCCAGGCCGCCTCGGCCAGGCCCGCCGGGCGCTCCTCGCGCACGAGGGCGAGGTAGGCCACCGACAGGGTGTGGACGCCTGCCCTGGCGTCGGCCTGCCGGTCGCGGTCGCCGAAGGTGTAGAGCTGCTCGACGTAGCCCAGGCGCTGGTGGGTCTGGCGCTCGACCCAGGCGCGCAGGCCGCGCTCCAGGGTGGCATGCTCCGACACGAGCGGCCCGGCCGGCAGCCCGTCGCCGCGTCCCGCGGCCTGGTCGGCCACCTGGACGGTCAGCGCCCGCGGCTCGCCCTCGGTGGCGGCGATGATCGCCGCGGCGAGCCCCACGGAGGAGGGGCTGGGCACCGTCCCGGCCGCGCGCAAGTCCGCCGACATCGTCTTTCCCGTCGCCCTGTCCATCGCATGACCCGCCGCCCAAGGCCGAGCGGTCGTCGATGGAGCGGCCGCGCATCGACCTGTCGTTGCTTAAGCCGCAAACGGCCGCAATCCGTCAACGCGGCGCCGACATTCCGGCGGGGATGGCGCCCTCTTGCCTCCGAGGCCGAAAGCGCTTGCTAAGCGGCTCTGCGGTGGCCAGACAGGGCCGAACGCGCCGGGACGACAGCCGGTCGCGAGGAGGCGGGCGATGCAGGCGGGCGGCAGCCTCGGAAACGCGACGACCGGCCGGGCGTCCGGTCCGACGGTCGACCTGCGCCTCTACGGTCTCCTCGACGTCGGCGTCTGCGGCAACGACGGGCCTCGCCTCGCCGACATGGCGGCGGCGGCGGTCGCCGGGGGCTGCACCCTGTTCCAGTATCGCGAGAAGGACATCGCCGACGCCCGAGCCGCGCTCGCCCGCATCCGCGCGATCCATGCGGCCCTCGCCGGCCGCGCGCCGCTGCTGGTCAACGACCGGGTTGACCTCGCGCTGGCCGCGGGTTGCGAGGGCGTGCATCTCGGCCAGTCGGATCTGCACCCGGCCGATGCCCGCCGGCTGCTCGGCGACCGGGCGATCGTCGGGTTGACGCTGAAGACCGGCGCGCAGGCCGACGAGCTCTATCGGCTGCCGGTGGATTACGCCTGCATCGGCGGCGTCTTCGCCACGACCAGCAAGGACAACCCGGATCCGCCGGTCGGCCTCGACGGATTCGCGCGGATCGCGTTCCGCGCCAGGCTCGCCCGCGGCACCGCGGTGCCGGTCGGCGCGATCGCCGGCATCGACGCGAGCAACGCC
>NZ_VRUV01000438.1:0-3891 GCF_008039455.1 Methylobacterium sp. WL116 | reverse complement strand
GCGAGCCGCGCCGCCACCACCGCGATGGCCGAGGCCCGGGCGGCGGGCGACCACGCGGCCTGGGGCCATGCCGACGAGGATTTCCACCGCACCCTGGTCGAGCGCGCCGGCAATGGCCGCATGATCCGGATCAACCAGACGATCAACGACCAGTCGCACCGCGCCCGCATGCTGACGCTCAAGCTGCGCCGGGAGCTCGGAGCCTCGGTCGCCGAGCACGAGCGGATCGTCGCGGCGATCCGCCTCGGCGACGCCGCCGCGGCCCAGGAGCGCGCGCAGAGCCACCGCCTGCGCGCCCGCGACGAGCTGCTTCCGCTGCTCGAGAGCTTCGGGCTGAAGCACCTCTGACCCGAATGCGGCCGTGTCCCGGCGCCGTTCGGTCCCGCCGGGGACGGAGGCGGCGGTGGACGCCCGGTCTCACGCCGTCCTTCGCGCCACCGCCGGCCCCTCGTTTCGGCGCGGAAACGATGAGATCGGGACGCGTTGCTGTGCGTTAAGCGCTTTTTTACGGTCTTCGGAAAATCGAACCGAGCAATGACGCCTCATGGACGGTCGTTCGCGCGGAACAACTTCACGTTAAATATTGCGGTTCTATACATGCACCGTGGATTGCAGGCTCGGTGATCTCGGGCCTGGGTTGCGTGTGGAGATGTCGGATGCGTCGGGCCGTGTCGCGCGCGAGACCAGCGCTGGCTCGAAACCAGAGCGGCAACGTCGTCGTGATCTTCGCCCTGAGCCTGCCGTTGCTGCTCGGCGCCGGCGGGCTCGCGATCGACTACGGCAATGCCGTCCGCATCCGCGCCGTCGCGGCCAGCGTCGCGGACGCGACCGCGCTCCTCGTCGCCAACGCCGATACGGTCGCGGCGGCGGCCGAGGGTTTCCGCCTCGCCAACGCCCAGCTCACGTCCCGCCTCGGCACGGCCAATGCGGCGAACGGCTATCAGATCAACGGCACCTGGATCGACGGCGCGAACTATCGCGTGACCATCTCGACGACGCTTCGGACGAGCCTGCTGCACCTGCTGCCCGGCATGCCGCGCCAGATCACCGTCGCGACCGCGACCACGGTCAACCGCGTCGCCCCCGTCTACGAGACGGCTCCGCCGACGGTGAGCCAGCTGTCTCCCGATGCCGCCGACTACAATCGGATCTACATCTACTGCTATTCGTCCGACCCGGCCCGGCAGGCCTCCGCCGACAAGGGCCGCACGATCCCGGTGCCGATCGCCGACAACGCGACGCCGCCGTCGGACTATTCCAAGTACAAGGCCCCGACCTGCGGCGCCAACGAGGCGCCGTCCTACATGCTGCGGAACGTCCGGAACGGGCGCAGCAACAAGTCCGCCTGGGACGACCCCAATCAAGAGGTGTATCAATACTACACCGATACGATGATCGACACCGGACTGCGCGTTCAGACGATGGGCATGAAGGGCTATCGCGTCAATTCCAACGGCAGCATGACCACGGTCAACATGGTCTCGAACCCGATCCTCGAGACGATCGTCTGCGACAACCTGAGCCAATGCCGGAACAAGTCCAACGGCGGCATCCTGCCGAACAACAACACCACCCATACGCCGGCGACCTCCACCGCGAGCTGCAGCGAAGGGAAGTACATGTATTACGGGTGGGAGGATCGGCCGCCGAGCGCGGGAAGCGATCGCGACTACGACGACATCCGCATCGTCGTCTCCTGCCCAACCACGACGAAAGTCTCCGACAAGAAGCTCCGGATCGTGGAATAGGCGTTGTGTTCATGAACGCCCGCCCGACCCGTGAACCCCCTCCCCTGAGCCCGGGAATTGTCGTCGATCCGATCCGCCATCCTCGTCATCGGCAGCGGAAGACCGGCCCGGCCCTGCGTCGCTTCCCGGCGGCGCGCGATGGAGCCAGCGCCGTCGAGTTCGCGCTGGTCGCGATGCCGTTCATCGCCCTGCTGGCCATGGTCCTGCAAACGGCCCTGCTGATCTGGGCCTCGCGCGATCTTGACGATGCGCTGCAACGCGCCGGGCGGACGATCTACACGGGAGAATTCCAGACCTCGAACGCGGGTCAGAGCGACGCCGGCACCCTGCTCGCCGCCATGAAGACCGCGATCTGCGGCACCACCGCATCGCGCGTCGTCACCGTGTTCGATTGCGACACCCTGAAGCTCGACGTGGCCTTGGGCAGCTCGTTCGCCGGCAGCACGATCCCGACCCCGTTGGACACAAAGACGCGCGACTGGTCCAAGGGCTTCGGCTCGAACTATGCGTGCGCGCAGCCCGGATCGATCGTCGTCGTCACCGCGGCCGTCAAGCAACGCGTCGCGTTCGGCTTCCTCTACGCGAGCCTGCCGAGCTTCGGCGACGGCTCGCGCCTGCTTCAATCCACGGCGGTGTTTCGAACCGAACCCTATGACACGTCTTCCAGCAAGAGCTGCTAGGCCGAGGAACCGGGCGATGCTGCGGACGGCCGATCGGCCGGCATCGTCCTCCGCCTTCGGATCCGATGCCCGCGGCGTCTCGGCGATCGAGTTCGCGCTCGTTCTTCCGATCCTGCTGACGATCTCGCTCGGCATCTCGGAATTCGCGCGTGCGATCGACCATTACCGGAAGGTCACGCTCCTGGCGCGGACGGTCGCGGATCTCACCGCGCAGGGCGACGCCGCGACACCGATGGCGACCGCCACGATGACCGACATACTGGCCTCGGCCAAGCTCGTCCTCACGCCCTATGCCAGCGGCTCGGCCAGCATCGTGGTCAGCGCGCTCGGCGTGTACGCCGACGGCGGCGGCCAGCGTCCCAAGGTCTGCTCCAGCTACGCCACGAGCAACGGCACGGCCCGCGGGCTCGGGACGGCGGCCGACCTCACCGTTCCCGACGGCTTCCAGATCGGCGGCATGCGCTACGTGCTGGCCGAGGTGAGCGTTCCCTACGCGCCGCTGCTCGGCAGCAACCTGATCCGCTTCGTCGGCGGGGCCAACAACCAGTTCACGTTCAAGGCCAACGTGCCCTGGCCGGTCCGCGGCGGCCAGCCCGCCAAGTCGACCTACAACGAGGTCGTCATGCCCGGCGGCAAAGCCTGCACCTGACGAGGCTTGCACCTGAGCGCGCCTCGCCGATCTGCAAGGCGCGCGACAGCCGGCCCTTCGCGCGGGCGGGACCGCGCCGTCAGGCCCGGCCCATGCTGACCGAGAGCATCGCCGGGTCGATGCCGTTGCCGCGCAGCGCCCGGTCGTACTTTCCGGCGAGGTCGGCGTGGAAGATCAGGTCCGGGTCGGCCGGGCAGTTGAGCCAGCCGTTGGCCATGATCTCGCTCTCGAGCTGGCCCGCCTGCCAGCCGGCATAGCCGAGCGCCAGCACGGCGCTGGCCGGCCCGTCCCCCGCCGCGATCGCGCGCAGGATCTCGACGGTGGCGGTGAGGCAGATGCCGTCGTCGATGATCAGCGTCGACTGGTCGATGTGGAAGTCGTCGGTGTGGAGCACGAAGCCGCGCTTGCCCTCGACCGGGCCGCCCATCAGCACCGGCATGTGGCCGACCCGCTCGCGCAGGCGGATCGCGTCGGCCTCGCCCGCCACGTCGAGCTGCACCAGGAGGTCGGGCATCGACAGGTCGGTCACCGGCTTGTTGACGATGATGCCCATCGCGCCGTCGGCGGAGTGCGCGCAGACGTAGATGACGGAGCGGGCGAAGCGCGCATCCGTCATCCCCGGCATCGCCACGAGGAACTGGCCGTCGAGGTAGGCGGGATCGCCGGAATCGGGCATCGGTATCGAAGGCCTGGGCATCCGCGCATGCTACGCTCCGCCCCCCCGATGTCCAGCGGACAAAACGCCGTGCGGGTGTCGCCGGTCACGCGGGCGGGTCGCGCTCCGGCGTCGCCCGGTCCGGCAGCGCTCCCCGCC
>NZ_VRUV01000437.1:0-3892 GCF_008039455.1 Methylobacterium sp. WL116 | reverse complement strand
GCCTCGATGCCCTCGCGAACCGCCGCCTCGGCGGCCCCGCGGTCGCCCCCGGCGGCCGGATCGAACCGGGCGTGGAACAGCGCGACGAGCTGGCGGGCGATGCCGGGATGCTGGCTCAGGGTCGCGGCGAGGTAGTCCTGGCCGTAGCGCACGCGGAGCTGGCGCAGGTAGCGGCCGAGGCCGCGCAGCAGCGCCACGTCGCGCCAGGCGAGGCCGGCCTCCAGCACGAGGCGGTTGTAGCCGTCGGATTCGGCCTGGTCCGCGGCGATGGCAAGCATCGCCGCCTCCAGCGGCGCCTCGAGCGGGCCGATCTCGATGGCCGCACCGGTGGCGCGCTCCAGCAGCATGTCGTGCAGCCAGACCTTGGTGTCGCTCCCCGCCGGCAGCACGCTGTAGGTCCGCTCGTTGATCACCCGGAAGCCGAGGTTCTCCAGGCCGGGCACCCGGTCGGACAGCGGCAGCGACGCCCCGCGCGAGAACACCTTCAGGCGCACCTGCGCCGCCGGGTCGGTGTCGCGGCGGTCGATCGCGACGGCGCGCGGGCGGTCCTCGGACAGGGATTCGAGGATGGCGATGTCGGCGATGGCGACCTCGGCGGAGAAGTTCTCGCGGTAGGCCGCGGAAAAGCCCTCGCCGTAGCGGGCGGCCAGCGCCCGCGCCTCGGATCCGCCCATGGCCTCCGTGAGCGCGGCGCGCAGCGCGTCGCCCCAGGTCCGCACCAGGGCGGCGATGCCGGCCTCCAGCACCGAGGGGTCGCGCTCCGGCGCGCCGGCTTCGGAAAACCCGACGATGTAGTGGATCCGGGCCAGCGGCCCGTCGGGCAGGTCGGGATAGGTCGCCGAGAGCCGGCCGCCGTATTCCTGGGCGAGATAGGCGCCGATGCGGGCGCGCACGATCGAGTCGTAGCGGTCCTTCGGCACGTAGACGAGGAGCGAGACGAAGCGCCCGAACCGGTCGGTCCGCGACAGCACGCGGATGCGCGGCCGGTCGGCGAGGTTGGCGATGGCGAGGGTGAAGCGGAACAGCCGGTCCACGTCGATCTGGAACAGGTCGTCGCGCGGGTAGGTCTCCAGCACGGCGAGGAGCGCCCGCCCGGCATGGCTCGTCGGGTCGAGGCCGGCCTTCTCGACCACGGCCGCGACCTTGCCGCGGAGATAGGGCACCTCGCGGGCGAGCGCGGTGTAGGCCGCGGCGGTGAACAGGCCGACGATGCGGACCTCGCCGGTGAGCTTACCCGTCGCGGAGAACAGCTTGACCGCGACGTAGTCGAGATGCGCCGCGCGGTGGACGCGGGCCTTGAGGCTCGCCTTGGTGATGATCAGCGCGTGCGGCTCCTCGAGGAACGCGACGATCTCCGGCGTCATGTCCACGAGCGCCCGCCCGCGGCGCAGCACGGCGAGGCCCGGATCGCGCAGGATGCCGAGGCTTTCGGCCTCGGCCGCCCGCTCGCCGGGCAGCGCGTGCTCGCGCATGCCGAGCAGCGTGAAGTGGCCGTCGCGCAGCCATTCGAGGAAGGCGCGCGCCTCGGCGACTTCGCCCTCGGGCAGCGGCGGGGGATTGCGGCCGTAGCCCTCGGCGAGCGCGCCGAGCCGGGCCAGCATCGCGTCGTGGTCGTCGGTGACCAGGGCCACATCGCGAAAGACCTGCGCGAGGCCGGCTTCGAGGCGTTCGCGCGCCTCGCCGGCATCGAGCCGGTCGAGGTGGATGTGGATGAAGCTCTCGCGCAGCAGGGCGCCGTGGGCGTCCGCCGTGGTCTCCCCGACGACGCGGACGAGCGCCCCGTCGGCGTCCCGCTCGACGCCGAGGATCGGGTGGGCGACGAGGTGGGGCGTCAGGCCCTGCTCGGTCAGCTCCGCCAGGGTCGAGTCGAGCAGGTAGGGGCGGTTGTCGTTGACGACCTCGACGACGGTCAGCTCGCGGGTGCGCCCGGGGCCGGACACGGCGACGTCGACGAGCCGCAGGTTCGCCGCCGAACCCGTGGCGCGCGGCACCGCAAGATGCGCACGCGCGGCGATCGCGAGGTCGGCCAGCGCCTCGGCCGGGTAGGGCGCCAGGTCCTCCGGCGGCACCCGGCCGAACAGGTCGCGGACGAAGCCGCCCGGTCCGCCGCGGCCGCCCACGATCGATGCCGCCGCCTCGATCAGGTCGGTGCGGGCGGATTTCGCCTCGCTCGTCGCCAGGGCGGTGGCCGATTCCAGCGCCGATTCGGTTTCCAGCACCATGGGCGGGGACCCTCCGGACCGGCACCGACGCCGGTCCCGCCCCGGACGTTAGGGGAGGGCCCATGGCGAGTCGATGACGCTCGCCGCTCGCAGGCCCGCGCCGGGTGACAGGCGGGCCGCGACGACCGGCGTTCCGGAAGGGGCGCCGCTGCCGTCCGGCGTTGCTCCTGCACGCACCGTACCGGTTTCCACCGGTCGCGCTCTCGAAAACGGGAACCCCGCCGGGACTCGCCGGTTGACGCCATATTGGAGCTGTTCTAATTAAGAACTGCAGACGGACGACGGGGCCGGTGACGGTTCCGACAGCCCGCGACAGACGCCCGAACCGGAGAAACCCGATGACCTCGACCAACGCCTCCTGCAACAGCTGCCGCTTCTTCGACGACCACAAGACCAACGGCGCCTCCGCCGTCGGCGATCAGGGCCTGTGCCGCTTCAACCCGCCGGTGAGCCAGCCGGCTCCCGAGTCCAAGGGCCTGTGGCCGGTGGTGGCCTCGCAGGATTGGTGCGGCCACTTCACCGCCGAGATGACCGCGGCCGAGTGATCCCCGCGCGATCCCGAAGGGATCGCCGAACGATCGACCGCAGGGGCCGGCGCCGTCGCGCCGGCCCCTTTTTTGCGTGAGCGGATCGATGACGCCTGACCTGCGCCCGGCCGTCGACGCCGACATCGCCGCGATCGCCCGGATCTACGCCGACGCGGTGACGAACGGCACCGCGAGCTTCGAGACCGAGCCGCCGACTTTGGCCGAGATGGCGCGGCGGCGGATGGCGCTCGTCGCGGACGGCTATCCCTACCTCGTCGCCGAGCGCGACGGCGCGGTCTGCGGATACGCCTATGCCGGCCCCTATCGCGCGCGCGCGGCCTATCGCTCGACGGTGGAGGATTCGGTCTACGTCGCCGAGGCCGCGCGCGGTGTCGGGATCGGCCGCGCCCTGCTGGCGGCGCTCATCGCAGCCTGCGAGGCGATCGACGCGCGGGTGATGGTGGCGGTGATCACCGATCCGGGCTCGGAGGCGTCGGTGGCGCTGCATGCGGGCCTGGGCTTCGCGCATGCCGGCGTGCTCGAGAACGTCGGCCACAAGCACGGGCGCTGGCTCGGCACGGTGCTGATGCAGCGCCGGCTCGGGCCCGGGCCGGACGCGGCCCCGTCGCGGACGTGAGCGAGACGGTCGCCGGCCCGCACGCTCAATCCAATCGGTAGCGCACCGGCTCCATCGCGGGCGGAAGCGGCTCGCCGAGGGCGTCGAGCACCGTGCGCTCGGCCGTGCGCAGCATCGCATCGAGGGGCAGGTCGTTCGCCTCCAGGCCGAAGGGCTCTTCCAGCTCGTCGCCCAGCGCATCGAGGCCGAAGAAGGTGTAGGCCACCAGCATGGTCGCGACCGGCGTCGCCCAGCCGAGCGAGGCCGACAGCCCGAACGGCAGCAACAGGCAGTAAAGCCACGCCGTGCGGTACAGCAGCAGGGTGTAGGCGAAGGGCAGGGGCGTGCCGTGGATCCGCTCGCAGGCGGTATGGATCGCCGACAGGTCCGAGACCTTGCGCTCGAGGACGCCGAACAGCACGTCGGTGAGATGCCCGTCGCGATACGCGCCCGCGAGGTCGCGGGTCAGGCCGGCGAGCACCGCATCGGTCGGGCTCGGGCAGGCGCGCAGGCGCGCGACCTCGCCC
>NZ_VRUV01000436.1:0-3899 GCF_008039455.1 Methylobacterium sp. WL116 | reverse complement strand
GGGCCGGGCGGGGCGCCTGGAGGCTGCGCGCCGGATCGCACACGAAGGTGCCCTGGCCGACCCGCGACTCGACGAGGCCGCGGCCTTGCGCCTCCACGTAGCCGCGGGCCACCGTGGTGAAGTTCAGGGCGAGGCGGGCCGCGAGCACCCGCTGCGGCGGCAGGCGCTCGGCGACCGCGAGCTTTCCCGTGCGGACGTCCTCGGCGATCGCCTCGACGATGGCGAGGTAGTGCGGCTTGCCGAAGCGCCGCAGGTCGGGGCACCAGCCGTCTTCCGGGCGCGATCCCGGAGCGGGCGCCCCGGAGACGCGTGATTTCGGCGTCGCGCGGCTCATTCTCGCCTCCCGACCGGTCAGGATGCAGTCAATCGTCGATTGATCGGGAGCAATCGGCGTGCCGCACGCCCGAGCGCCGCGAACCGCGCGAGCGATACGGTCAATCCGGTCAAGTACTCGCCAGAGAATTCAAAATAATGGCGCCCATTTTATCGGCAGATGCCGCGTCGTTCGGCGACGTTTCCAAACAGACGTCGATCGCGCCGCATCGACCATTGACCGCATGATTGACCGCATCCCGCACCGGGCGCCGAAACGGCACGTCGTCGGCGTCTCGCTGGCACGGGGATTGCCATCCTCGATTGAACCTGCGGCCGGGATCATTCGATCCGCCGCAGGCCGCGATGCACAAGAGGGAGTGCGGCCGATGCCTGCCGTCAGCACCGACAAGCACAAGAAGGGCGATTACTTCGTCGATTACGAGGAGAAGGTCTTCGAGGACGTGAAGGCCGAGCCGGGGCAGAAGGCCCTAGTGACCTTCCACACCGTCGCGTTCGAGGGCTCGATCGGCTTCGTGAACCTGCTCCAGGCCACGCGCCTCCAGCGCAAGGGCTTCGACACCTCGGTGCTGCTCTACGGCCCCGGCGTGACGCTGGGCATCCAGCGCGGCTTCCCGACGCTCGGCGACGAGGCGTTCCCGGGCCACCTCAACATGAACAACCAGATCGCGAAGTTCATCGCCGAGGGCGGCAAGGTCTATGCCTGCCGCTTCGCGCTCCAGGCGCTCTACGGCCACGGCGAGCCCTCGCTGATCGAGGGCATCCGCCCGATCGCGCCGACCGACGTCCTCGACATCGTGCTGCTGCACAAGCGCGACAACGCCGTGATCATCGACACCTGGACCGTCTGAGCGGCCGGCCGCCGGCACCCATCACGAGCGAGGAGGCGGACAATGGCGGAGCCGCGCATCGTCCGGGCCGCCGCGGTCCAGATCGCGCCGGACCTGGACCGGCCCGAGAACACCCTGGAGCGCGTGCTGAACGCGGTCGCGGACGCGGCGGGGAAGGGGGCGCGCTTCGTCGTCTTCCCCGAGACCTTCGTGCCGTACTACCCGTACTTCTCCTTCGTCAGCCCGCCGGCAATGCAGGGGGCGGAGCACCTGCGGCTCTACGCGCACGCGGTCGTGGTGCCCGGCCCCGTCACCGAGGCGGTCTCGGCCGCCGCCCGCCGCCACGGCATGGTGATCGTGCTCGGCGTCAACGAGCGCGACCACGGCACGCTCTACAACGCGCAGTTGATCTTCGACGCCGACGGAAGCCTGGCGCTCAAGCGCCGCAAGATCACGCCGACCTACCACGAGCGCATGATCTGGGGGCAGGGCGACGGGGCGGGTCTCACCGTGGTCGACACCGCCGTCGGCCGCGTCGGCGCGCTCGCCTGCTGGGAGCACTACAACCCGCTCGCCCGCTACTGCCTGATGACCCAGCACGAGGAGATCCACGCGGCCCAGTTCCCGGGCTCGCTGGTCGGCCAGGTCTTCGCCGACCAGATGGAGGTGACGATCCGCCACCACGCGCTCGAAGCCGCCTGCTTCGTGGTCAACGCCACCGGATGGCTCTCCGAGGACCAGATCGCCAAGGCCTGCCCGGAGGAGGGCTTGCGGGGCGCGATGCGCGGCGGCTGCTTCACGGCGATCGTCTCGCCGGAAGGGCGGCTGCTCGCCGAGCCCCTGCGCGCGGGCGAGGGGCTCGTGATCGCCGACATGGACCTCGCGCTCGTGACCAAGCGCAAGCGGATGATGGACTCGGTCGGCCATTACGCCCGGCCCGAGCTGCTCAGCCTCAACCACGACGCGCGCCCGGCGCTTCCCGTGACGACGACGCCTCCCGCGACGAACCGCCTTCCCGCGACGACCCGGAGTTCAGACCATGGACAGCCCGCTCCTGACCGGTTCGACCGCCCCGTCGCCGGCCTCCCCGGCTCCGGGCCCGGCGGCGCCCGGCCTTCCGACCGAGCGGCTGATCAACGCGCTGCAATCCTACGGAGTCCGGCTGGCTGACAGCCGCCCCGGCGTCCAGAGCCGGCGCGGCGGGGCCGGCCCCTCCGACCACAAGGCGATGACGATCTCGGGCCGCACGGTGATGGTGCCGGTCCACACCGCCACCGCCTTCGAATCGCCCTTCCTCGTGCAGCGCCCGGGGCCGGACGGGTTCAGCCTGATCGAGCACGACGGCGCGGTGGTCGGGCGGGTGACCTTCCCGGACAAGCCGCGCTTCTACGCGCTCCAGACCTTCGACGGGGTGCCGTATTCCAAGATCGCGGTGCTGCACGGGCGCGACGTCCTCGCGACCACCGTGCTGCAGACCTGCATCCGCTACCAGAGCCGCACGAGGACCTGCCAGTTCTGCGCGATCGGCCAGTCGCTGGCGGCCGGCCGCACGGTCGCGCACAAGAGCCCGCAGCAGCTCGCCGAGGTGGCCCGCGCCGCGGTGCTGCTCGACGGCGTCAAGCACATGGTGATGACCACCGGCACGCCGAACGCCACCGACCGCGGCGCCGCGGTCCTGTGCGAGAGCGCCTTCGCGGTGAAGGCCGCGGTGGACCTGCCGATCCAGGCGCAGTGCGAGCCGCCCGACGACGACCGCTGGTTCTCCCGCATGCGGGCCTCGGGCATCGACGCGCTGGGCATGCACCTCGAGGCGGTGACGCCGGAGGTCCGCAGCCGGATCATGCCCGGCAAGGCGAGCGTCCCGCTGGAGCGCTATCTCGAGGCCTTCGCGGCCGCGGTGCCGGTGTTCGGGCGGGGCCAGGTCTCGACCTACATCCTCGCGGGCCTCGGCGACGCGCCCGAGGCGATCCTCGGGATGGCCGAGCGGCTCGTGGCGCTGGGGGTCTACCCGTTCGTGGTGCCGTTCGTGCCGATCTCGGGCACGCCGCTGGAAAGCCACCCGGCCCCGTCCCCCGACTTCATGCACGCGATCCTGAAGCCGCTGGCCGGGATGCTGGCGCGGGCCGACCTCCGCTCGGCCGACATCAAGGCCGGCTGCGGCCGCTGCGGTGCCTGCTCGGCGCTCTCCGCCTACGAGCGGAGGCCTTGAGATGTTCGAGCCGGTCGCCCCGTATCGCGCGAGCCTGTTCCGGGTGAAGTTCGCCACCGCCCCCTGGGAGCGGCGCGCCTGCGCGCGCCTGCGCCGCGCGGTGTTCTGCGCCGAGCAGGGCCTCTTCGCGGGGAGCGACGCGGATGCGCTCGACGCGCATGCGATCCCGATCTGCGCCCTGTCGACGCTCGGCGGCGACCCGGACGCGGTCGTCGGCACCGTCCGCATCCATGCGGCGCCGGAGACGCCCGGCGAGTGGTGGGGCTCGCGGCTCGCCGTCGAGCGCGGGCATCGCCGGGTCGGGGCGCTCGGCGCCGGGCTGATCCGGGTCGCGGTGTCCTCGGCCCATGCGCGCGGCTGCACGCGCTTCCTCGCCCACGTCCAGGCCGGCAACGCCGCCCTGTTCGCCGGCCTGCACTGGGACGACCTCGGCGCGGTCGACCTGCACGGCCGGCCGCACCGGCTGATGCGGGCCGACCTCGCCCACTACCCGCCGATGCACGATCCCGAGCACGGGCTCGTCACCC
>NZ_VRUV01000435.1:0-3905 GCF_008039455.1 Methylobacterium sp. WL116 | reverse complement strand
GGGCCGTCCGCGGCGGGCTGGACGCCCGCGGCGTCGGGCTGAGCGGCGGTGCCGCCCGGTGTCACGGGTTGGGTCATCGGGTGCGATCGAGGCTCATCAAGCCTGCACGGCGTTTCGCGGTGTGGCGCATCGAGGGTCCCACCGGAGGATGCGACCGGGAACGCGAATGCCGGGCCACGGCGACCGCTGGGCCTGCCGCTCACGGAATCTCGGCGCCCTGCTATCACGCCCCCGTGCGGGCGGGAACAGGGAGGTTTCGGGGAACGGGCGTCCCTCCGCCCGACCGGTCTCGGGCTCGCCCGGGACCCGCACCTTACATGTGCCCAAGCCGGGGTGTGCCCGACTGGGGTGCGGGGGAGGGGGAGGCGCGGCGGTGCTACTCCGCGGCGTTGCGGGCGCCCTGGCCGAAGCGGCGCTCGATGTAGTCGATCACCACCGTCTCGAAGTCCTTGGCCAGCGTCGCGCCGCGCAAGGTCATCGCCTTCTTGCCGTCGATGAAGACCGGCGCGGTCGGGGTCTCGCCGGTGCCGGGGAGCGAGATGCCGATGTCGGCATGCTTCGATTCGCCGGGGCCGTTGACGATGCAGCCCATCACCGCGACGTTCAGGCCTTCGACGCCCGGATAGGTCTTCTTCCACTCCGGCATCGAGGTGACGATCCAGTTCTGGATGTCGCGGGCGAGCTCCTGGAACGTGGTCGAGGTGGTGCGGCCGCAGCCGGGGCAGGCCGCCACCATCGGCACGAAGGTGCGGAAGCCCATGGTCTGCAGCAGTTCCTGGCTGGCCTTCACCTCGACGGTGCGGTCGCCGCCGGGCTCCGGCGTCAGCGAGTAGCGGATCGTGTCGCCGATGCCTTCCTGCAGCAGCACGCCGATGGCGGCCGAGGCGGCGACCAGGCCCTTCGAGCCCATGCCGGCCTCGGTCAGCCCGAGGTGGATCGCGTAGTCCGAGCGGCGCGCGACCTCTCGGTAGACCGCGATCAGGTCCTGCACCGCTGAGACCTTGGCGGAGAGGATGATGCGGTCCTTCGGCAGGCCGAGCTCCACGGCGCGCTCGGCCGAGGACAGCGCAGACTGCACCATCGCCTCGCGCATCACCGCGCGGGCGTCGATCGGCCGGGGCAGCCGGGCGTTCTCGTCCATCAGGTGGGTGAGCAGCGCCTCGTCGAGCGAGCCCCAGTTCGCGCCGATGCGCACCGTCTTGCCGTAGCGGATCGCCTGCTCGATGATGGTCGAGAACTGGACGTCCTTCTTCTCCTTGAAGCCGACGTTGCCCGGGTTGATCCGGTACTTCGCCAGCGCCTCGGCGCAGGCAGGGTGATCGGAGAGCAGCTTGTGGCCGATGTAGTGGAAGTCGCCGACCAGCGGCACGTGGCAGCCGATGCGGTCCAGGCGCTCGCGCACCTTCGGGACGGCGGCGGCGGCCTCGTCGCGGTCGACGGTGATGCGCACCAGCTCCGAGCCGGCCCGCGCCAGCTGCGCGACCTGCGCCACCGTGGCGTCGATGTCGGCGGTGTCGGTGTTGGTCATCGACTGGACGACGACCGGTGCTCCGCCGCCGACGGTCACCGCGCCCTCGCCCTGGCCGACGCGCACCCCGACGGTGCGATGCCGCGGGGCCGGCCCGGCGATCTCCGGTCCGGTCAGGCCCGCGGCCTGCGCGGCGAGCGGGTTCTGGTCGAGGCTGGCGGCTTGCATGGCTTCCATCGTGGACCTTCGTTCAAGGCCTTGTGTTTCGCGACGTCGCGATCGGCCGGCGGCTGCGCGCAGCACGCCATCAGCTTGCACGGTCGATCGTTTAGCTGCGATTGACGCGGGACCGCGTCAATCCTGCGGCGATGCATGTCTGCACCGCGCGTGTCATGTCGCATCCGCCCCGCGATGTCGAGTTCGCGCAGGCCACGGCCCGGCGCGATCGTGCCGACCCCGCCTCGGATAAGCGTTGTCCGCCAACGGGATCGTGCTCGCCCGCCCCGGACCTCGCGCGCGCTCCGGTCGCGTCGCGCTTGCCGGGCCGCCGCCGTCCACCGCGCCGATTCGCGGAACCGCGACGCACCGGGCGCGCTTGCGCCGCCGCCGCGTCCGTAGAAAAATGCTGCGATGCGGCCTTTGATACCGCAGTGCAACAATCCATGTTGAGGCGATGATGACGCCGACTTCGCAGCCCTGCACCGATCGTCCCGAGCCCGGCAACCCGGTCACCGCCGTGCCCGGGCCGGTCTCCGACGGCATCGCCGACCGTCCCTCCGCCCACCCCTCGCATCACGTGCTCGCGGGGCCGCGGGCGGAGAAGAACGTCGCCCTGGCGCTGCAGGGCGGCGGCGCGCACGGCGCCTTCACCTGGGGCGTCCTCGACGCGCTGATCGAGGACGGGCGCCTCGGCTTCGAGGCGGTCACCGGGGCGAGCGCCGGCGCGATGAACGCCGTGGTGATGATCGACGGCTGGCTGAAGGACGGCCCCGAGGGCGCCCGCGCCGGGCTCGAGCGGTTCTGGCGCGAGGTCAGCCTCGACGGCGACTTCTCGCCGGGCCAGCGCAGCCTGTTCCACGGGATGTTCGGCGCGCTGAAGGGCAACCCGGTGATCGAGTTCTGGTCGAAGGTGCTGACGCCGAGCCCCTACGTCTCGAACCCGCTCAACATCAACCCGCTGCGCAAGGCGCTCGCCGCCCAGGTCGATTTCGAGCGCCTGCGCGAGGCGAGCACGGCCGGCGTCTTCGTCTCGGCCACCAACGTCTGGACCGGCAAGCTCGCGGTGTTCGAGCGCGAGCGCCTCACCGTCGACCACCTGATGGCCTCGGCCTGCCTGCCGACCGTGTTCCAGGCCGTCGAGATCGACGGCGTGCCCTACTGGGACGGCGGCTACCTCGGCAACCCGCCGCTCTATCCCCTGCATCGCGGCGCCGTGACCCGCGACATCCTCCTGGTGCAGATCAACCCGGTCGAGCGCCGCGAGACCCCGCGGACCGAGCGGGAGATCCAGGACCGGCTGAACGAGATCACCTTCAACGCCAACCTGATGCGCGAGCTGCGCGCGATCGACTTCGTCGACGGGCTGATCGAGGAGGGCGTGCTCGGCCAGGGCCAGTACCAGCGGGTGCTGGTCCACCGCATCGACGGCACCGACGCGCTCGACGCCTACAATGCCGGCTCCAAGCTCGACGCGCGCTGGCGCGTGTTCCAGCGCCTGCGCGACAAGGGCCGCCACGCGGCGCAGGCCTGGCTCGCCGAGAACTACGAGAAGATCGGCCGCGACTGCTCGCTCGACCTGCAGCAGGCGTACCAGTAAGCCGAGCGCGGCGGGCCGCGTGCGCCGGCGCACCCGACCCTTCGGGCACGCCGGCGCGCGGACGGATTAAATCCGCGCGCCGCTCCGTTAGCGTTCCATGATCGCCGACAAGACCAAGCGCCCCGACATCGTCGACCTCCTGGTGCCGTTGCGGCGCTATGCGCGCTCGCTCACCCGCGACACCCTGCGGGCGGACGACCTCGTGCACGACACGCTCGTGCGGGCGCTGGAGGCGGAAGGCAGCCTCCGGCCGAACACCAACCTGCGCACCTGGATGATGACGGTGCTGCACAACGTCTTCATCGACGACCAGCGCCGCAAGCGCGTCGAGACGCGCCACGCCGACGTGCTGGTGCAGATGCACGAGGAGGTGGCGCTGCCGGCCCAGGAGGGGCAGGTGCGCCTCGCCCAGATCCGGCGCGCCTTCCTGACGCTCCCCGAGGAGCAGCGCGCCGCCCTCCATCTCGTCACCCTCGAAGGCATGGCCTACGCCGACGCCGCGGCGGTGCTCGGCATCCCGATCGGCACGCTGATGTCGCGCCTCGGCCGCGGCCGGGCGGCGTTGCGCGCTTTCGAGGAGGGCGAGGGCGCCGCGCGGGAGAACGCCGCGCGGAAGGGCGC
>NZ_VRUV01000434.1:0-3908 GCF_008039455.1 Methylobacterium sp. WL116 | reverse complement strand
GGCCGGGGCCGTCGCGCTGCGGCGCAGGCCGGTCACGCGCGCCCGCCCAGGCGCTTCAGGTCGGCCTCGACCATCTCCTGGATCATCGCCTCGAGGGAGATCTCGGCCTTCCAGCCGAAGGCGGCCTCGGCCTTGGCCGGGTTGCCCAGCAGCACCTCGACCTCGGCCGGCCGGTACAGCTTCTCGTCGATGACGAGGTGGTCGTCGATGGCGAGATTCACATGCGCGAAGGCGAGCGCGCACATGTCGCGCACCGTGGTGGTGCGGCCGGTGGCGATCACGAAGTCGTCGGGCTTGTCCTGCTGCAGCATCATCCACATCGCCCGGGTGTAGTCCTTGGCGTGGCCCCAGTCGCGCTTGGCGTCGATGTTGCCCAGCCGCAGTTCCTTCGCCAACCCGAGCTTGATCCGCGCGACCCCGTCGGTGACCTTGCGGGTAACGAACTCGACCCCGCGCAGCGGGCTCTCGTGGTTGAACAGGATCCCGTTCGAGGCGTGCAGGGCGAAGCTCTCGCGGTAGTTGACCGTCATCCAGTGCGCGTAGAGCTTGGCCACGCCGTAGGGCGAGCGCGGGTAGAACGGCGTCGCCTCGCTCTGCACCTGCTCCTGGATCAGGCCGAACATCTCCGACGACGAGGCCTGGTAGTAGCGCGCGTCGGGCTTGAGGGTGCGCACGCATTCGAGCAGGTTGACCGCGCCCAAGCCCGTGATCTGCCCGGTCAGCAGCGGCTGCTGCCACGAGGCGGTGACGAACGACTGCGCGGCCAGATTGTAGACCTCGTCCGGCTGCACGGCTTGAACGATGCGGGCTAAGCTCGACAGGTCGAGCAGGTTGCCGTCGTGCAGCGCGACGTCGTTCTCGATCCCCAACCACTTCAGTCGGTGGTCGAACACCCCGGCATGGCTCGAGCGCCGCACCACCCCGTGCACCGCGTAGCCCTTCGACAGCAGCAGCTGCGCGAGATACGCCCCGTCCTGCCCGGTGATGCCGGTGATCAGTGCCGTCTTGGTGCTCATCTGCGAAGCCTCTCCCTCTGAACGTGACATTCCGTCGGTCGATGAGCGAGAGGCCGCCGCGATTCGCGACTGCATATCCGCCGGCATCCGGGCCTTCAACGCGTGAACGGCCCGACATCCGTGGCCGATCCGCGGGCGACGCGACGGCCGCCGCCTGCGCGAATCAACCCGCCCTCTCGCGAACGATGCGGAAGGTTTGGCCAAGGACGCCCGTCCCTGCAACCCAAGCGAGTATGATCGCGCGAGATATCTACCGAGGCGTGCTTTCGGCGCCGCCGGCGCGCTACCGCGCGCCGATCGCGCTCAGGTCGCGCCGTCCGTCGCGGCCCTCCTCGGCGGCCGGCGGGCGGAACCGGCCGGCGATCTCCGAGAACGCGTCCTGCATCCCGTCGAGGCCCTGCACCGTGACGATGCTGGAGCCCGGCCCGAGCGGCGGGATGAAGCCCGCCTCGGACAGGGTCCTGAACACCGAGAAGTTCAGGTCGTTCTGCACCTTCTGGCCGAGGCTGACGTCGACGATCATCACCACGAGCTCGAACTCGAGGAACGGGTCGCCGATCTTGCGGAACACCACGCGCGGCGCCGGCTCCTTCAGCACGTCGGCGTGCTGGGCGGCGCAGGCGAGCAGCATCTCGGCGGCGCGCCCCGGGTCCTGGTTGCGCAGCACGTTGACCACCAGCGAGACCCGGCCCGTCCGGTCGCCGCGGACGCGGTTCTTGACGATGCCGGAGATCAGGTTCGAGTTCGGGACGATCACCGCCGAGCGGTCGAAGGTCTGGATCTCGGTGGAGCGCACCGAGATGCGCTTCACGATGCCCTCCGAGTCGCCGATCACCACCTGGTCGCCGACGCGGATCGGCCGCTCCCAGAGCAGGAGCAGGCCCGAGACGAAGTTGTTGACGATCGATTGCAGGCCGAAACCGATGCCGACCGAGAGCGCGCCGGCCACGATCGTCAGCTTCTCGAGGCTGAGGCCGAGATAGGAGAAGGCCAGCGCAAGGGCGAGCAGGAAGCCGCAATAGCCCGACACCGTCGAGATCGAGTTGCGCAGGCCCGCGTCGAGGTCGGTGGCGGGCAGGTAGACCTGGTCGAGCCAGCGCTGGACCGCGCGGGTGATGGCGATGCCGAGGACCAGGATCCCGAGGCCGAGCGCGATCGTCGAGAGCGAGATCGTGACGTCGCCGACCTTGAAGCCGAAGAAGGCCTGCCGGATCGAGGAGACGATGTCGGTCGAATCGAGGCCCCAGGGCGCGAGCACCAGGAGCGCCACGATCAGGAACAGCAGCACCCGCGCGGCACCGGTGGAGAGCACCGCGATCTGGTTGAGCGAACGCTTGCGCAGGCCGGTATTGGCCTGGAGCGCGGTGGCGAGCCGGGTGTCGTCCGAGAGCGAGCCTCCGACGAAGGTGTCGGCGCTCTGCACCAGCAGGTAGAGCAGCACCAGAAGGCTCGCGGTCCAGACCAGCTGGTCGATCACGAACGCCGCGAAGGCGACGTAGCCGACGAGGGCGGCGACGCCGATGACGGCCACCGCCGCCCAGCCGACGAGCCGCGCCGGGCCGCCGATGCCGGTGGTGGTCTTCGTCGGCACGTAGGGGCCGAAGCAGGCCTCCTCTTCCTCCTCCTTGTCGGCGAAGCGGTGCAGGCCGATGGCGAGGATCAGCGCGGTGGCGACCGCGCCGATGCCGCGGGTGGCGATCGAGATCGGCAGCGCCGCCGAGATGCCCGAGTTCAGCGCCTCGATCGACTTCACCACGGTGATCACCGTGGCGATGCCGACCGCGAGCCGCGTCACCCGGATCGCCGCCGCGTCGCTCACCGGCGCCGGCCGCCACTGCGGCTTGTCCGGCGAGAGCAGGCCGTCGCACAGGGCCTCGACGAAGGCGATGAAGGCGAGGCCGGCCAGGATCGCGCCGGCCACCGGAAGCAGCCGGGAGGGCAGCAGGTCGGTGGCGTCGAGGGCGTAGTACACCGTGTAGGAGCCGATCACCGCCGGCACGGTGCCGAGCAGCAGCACCCGCCACGCGCCGAGCAGGGTCTGGCGCCGGCTCGGGTCGGTCATCGCCGCGTCGCGCCGGCCGAGCCGCGGGGCGATGTTGCGCCGGCCGAAATACAGCGCCACGGACACGCCGAAGGCGAGGCCGAGCATCAGCAGGTTGCCGAGCGTTCCGTTGCGCGAGAACAGCAGCAGGATGTCGGACAGCGCGCTCTGGAGCGAACGGATGTCGCGGGGGACGTCGGCCGCGACCCGGCTCCAGAGCTGCGGGCTGACCAGCGCCTGGCTGCGCTCGAACAGCCCCTTGGTGAAGGATTCCCGGCGCCGGTTCGAGACCCGGTCGATGATCTGGTCGCCCTGGACGAGGAGCGAGCGCGCCAGCCGCTGGGTCTCGTCGATGCGCGAGACCGCCGCGTCGCGCTCGACCCGCTCCTGGGCCACCTCCGGGCTCTCCTCGGCGTCCTTCGGCTTCGGCCCGAGCTGGGTCAGGCGCTCCCGGGCCGATTCCAGCGGCGCGTCGAGACGGCCGATGATCGTGCGGATCTCGTCGGTGACCGGGCCGACGCCGTCGCGGATGGCGGAGAGCTCCGGCGTGCCGAGATCGGTGCGGGCCAGCTCCTTCTCGCGCGCGGCGAGGTCGTTCTTGGCCGCGTCGAGTCTGGCCCGGACCGCCTTGAGCGCCTCGGACATCTCGGGTTTCGGAGGGGCCGGCTTGGCGTCCGCCGGTTTCGCCTCGACCGGCTTGCCATCCGAGGACTTGCCGTCCGCAGACTTGCCGTCCGCAGACTTGCCGTCCGCAGACTTGCCGTCCGCAGACTTGCCGTCCGCAGACTTGCCGTCCGCAGACTTGCCGTCCGCAGACTTGCCGTCCGCAGACTTGCCGTCCGCAGACTTGC
>NZ_VRUV01000433.1:0-3909 GCF_008039455.1 Methylobacterium sp. WL116 | reverse complement strand
GCACGGGCAGCACGTCGCTGCCGAGCGAGGCGGAGCGCAGGAGCGTCCCGCCGCGCCGCACCTGCCAGGCCCAGCCCGAGCCCGCGCGGTCGAAGGGCGGCGCGTCGAAGTCGCGGGCGAGGCGCGGACCGTCGGGGCCCTGCTCCAGCCCGGAGCGGATCGCCACGATCTGCGCGTCGAGCCGGCCGTCGATCTGCCCCCGCACGAAACGGTGGAGGATGAAGCCGATCGCGATGCCCGCCACGACCAGCGCGACGGTGACGAGGACGAAGGCGGCCGCGAGCAGGCGGCGCGCCAGCGAGCCCGTGCGCGGTGCGCCTACTAGCCGGGATTCGTGCGCCATCAGGCGGCGTCCGCGTGCAGGCGCCAGCCGTGGCCGCGCACCGCCTCGATCTGGGCCGGGGCGATCTTGCGGCGCAGGCGGGTGATGATGACCTCGACCGAGTTCGAGTCGACGTCGGCGTCGCCGTCGTAGACCCGCTCGATCAGTTGCAGGCGGGGCACCACCGCGTCCTTGCGCAGCATCAGGCAGGACAGCACCCGCCATTCGAGCCCGGTGAGCTTCAGGGGCAGGCCGTCGCGCTCGAAGGCGCCCAGCCCGGGGTCGAAGCTCAGCGGCCCGCAGACGAGCCGGCTCGCGCCGCTGGCCTGGGCGCGGCGCACCAGCGCCCGCAGGCGGATCACCAGCTCCTCGGTGCGGAACGGCTTGACGAGATAGTCGTCGGCGCCGGCCTTGAAGCCCGCGACCTTGTCGCTCCAGCCGTCGCGGGCGGTGAGGATCAGCACCGGGAGCGTGCGCCCCGCGGCGCGCCACGCCTGCAGCACCGAGACGCCGTCGCGCTTGGGCAGGCCGAGGTCGAGCACCACCGCGTCGTAATCCTCGGTCTCGCCGAGATGCTGCGCGTCCTCGCCGTCGCGCGCGTGGTCGAGGGCGAAGCTTTCCGCGCGCAGGGCCTTCGCGATCTCGGCGCCGAGCGCGGCATCGTCCTCGACCAACAGGACTTTCATGGTTCTCGGCACCTTCGGGAAACGGGCGTCGGGGGTTAGGCCGGCCGGTTTAACCGGGGCTGAACCGCGCGGTTCAGGGTGGATTGGCGGGCCTCTCCTAGAACGCCGTCAACCCGAAAGGGCCCACCCGAACAGGACACGTTTCATCATGAGCAACGAACAGGTCATCGACGGCACCGCCACCGAGGTTCGCCAGGCCGCCGCCGAGGGAGCCGCATCGAAACCCGCACGCCGCCTGCCCCGCCGCACCCTCGTCGTCGGGGCGATCGCCGCGCCGCTGGCGCTCGGCGCCGTCGGCCTCTCCCTGGCGCAGAACGGCGCGCCCTCGACCACGCCGATCGCCCCGGTGGCGATCTCGGCGCTGGTGCCGTCGGGCGGCATCGCCGCCAAGGGCGAGGTCGCCGAGATCTTCGGCAACAAGTTCGTGCTGCAGGACGGCACCGGGCGGGCGCTGGTCGAGACCGGGCGCCAGGGCGAAGACGGCAAGCTCGTCGCCAAGGGCGAGACCGTCACCGTGCAGGGGCGCTTCGAGAACGGGTTCCTGCACGCGGCGGCGCTGACCCACGGCGACGGCAACCGCGTGCTGCTCGGCCCGGCCGGCGGCCCGCCCCCCGGCACCCTCGACTGGGCGAAGGACAAGGTCGGGCTCGGGCCCAACCCCGACGTGCCGGCGCTGACCGCCTCGGTGCAGGCGGCCGGCTACTCGGACGTCCGCGTCACCGGCCGCGGCCCGCGCCACCTCGAGGTCGCCGCCAAGGGCCAGGACGGGCGCGAGCGCCAGCTCCATGTCGGCTTCGACGGTCAGATCCGCGAGAAGCGCGTGTTCTGAGGTCGTCGGCCGCGCCGCCGATCCGGCGGCGCGGCACGATCCTCGCCTCGACGGGCCCGGCGCGATGCAACCGATCCCGCCCTGCCGCGTCTTGGCGAGAGATGGACCGCACGCGAGACCCCCGCAAGGAGCCCGCCCCAGATGGAACCGATGAAGCCGATGGAACCGATGAAGCCCATGGAACCCATGAAGCCGATGAAGGGCATGGAGCCCTGGTGGCCGGAGGACCTCGGCCAGCCCTCGACCAGCGGGGCGCAGAACGGGATGAAGTACGCCTTCTTCCCCGAGAAGCACCGCCTGCTGATCGAGCAGGACGGCAAGACCACGACCTACGACAGCGGCGACCACAAGATCGGCGGCGTCTCGCAGCAGGACGGCGGATCCAAGTCGCTGACCTTCACCAGCCAGAACGGCGACGTCGACCTCGGCTCGCTGAAGAAGGTCGATTGATCGCGGGCGGGCGGGCTTCGGCCCGCCCGCGTGGACAGCCCGGCGCCGGGCCTCTATGCGCTCGGCCCACATGAACGTGCGCTTCACAGAGAGAACCGCGCCGGGCGCCTTTCCCTGCCCCCCTGCTCCGCAGGGTACCCTTCCCCGCAAAGGGGAGAGGAAGAGGTGCATTCTGCCGATCCCGAGGACACCCCCTTGCGCACGCTGATCGATCTCGTGCGCGCGATGCGGGCCCGCGACCGGCGCCGGCTCGCGCTGATCGCCCTGGGGCTGGCCGGCGCAGGGCTGCTCGAGGTGGTCGGCGTCGCCTCGGTGATCCCGTTCCTGACGCTGGTCGGCGATCCCGCGGCCGCCACCCGCCTGCCCTACCTCGCGCAGATCCGCGACACGCTCGGGCTGTCGGACGACCGCAGCTTCCTGATCGCGGCCGGGATGGCGGCGCTGCTCGCGATCCTCGTGACCGCGGTGGTCAACGCCGCGCTGACCTACGCGCAGCTCTTGTTCACCCATCTCACCGGCTACGGCTTCGCCCGGCGGCTGCTGTTCCGCTACCTCGCCCGCGAAAAGCTGTTCTTCACCCAGGGCAACAGCGCGGAGCTTGCCAAGAACGTGCTCTCGGAGACCGACCGCCTGGTCGTCGGCGTGCTGACGCCGGCCACCGTCGTCGCCTCCCGCGCGATCTCGGCCCTCGCGGTGATCGGCTTCCTGCTGGTCTACGCGCCGCGCCTGGCGCTGATCCTCGGCGGCGGCTTCGGCGGGCTCTACGTCGGCATCTACCTGGTGATGCGCGCGCGCCTCGCCTCGCTCGGCGCCCGCTCGGTCGCTGACAACGCGCAGCGCTACCGCGTGGTGCAGGAGACCCTGGGCGCGCTCACCGAACTCAAGCTCTACGGCCGGGCGGACGCCTTCGCCGGCA
The DNA here is from genome assembly GCF_008039455.1 of Methylobacterium sp. WL116. NCBI lineage: Bacteria > Pseudomonadati > Pseudomonadota > Alphaproteobacteria > Hyphomicrobiales > Methylobacteriaceae > Methylobacterium > Methylobacterium sp. WL116. Next base: position 706 of record NZ_VRUV01000433.1, on the reverse strand, counting down.
AATTCGACGCCCCCGCCCGCGCCTATGCCAAGGCCACCGCCGAGAGCCTGCTGACGGGGCAGGTGCCGCGCTTCGTCATCGAGGCCCTGGCCTTCGGCGGCGTCATCGTGGTGGTGCTGTTCGCCCTCGCCCAGGGGCTCGACACCGCCGGCATCCTGCCGCTGCTCGGGCTGTTCGCCTTCGCCGGATACCGGATGCTGCCGGCCTTCCAGAACATCTTCAACTCGCTGGCTCTGCTGCGCTTCTACCTGCCGGCGGTGCGGGTGATCGTCGACGACCTCGACGGCGAGGCCGAGAGTTCGCCGCGGACCGACGCACGGCTGCCGTTCCGCGACGCGATCCGCCTGGAGCGGGTCGGCTTCGCCTACGCGCCCGGGCGGGCGGCGCTCGCGGACGTGAGCCTGACGATCCGCGCCAACACCACCGTCGGCCTCGTCGGGCGCACCGGCTCGGGCAAGTCGACCCTGGTCGGCCTGATGCTCGGCATCCTGACGCCGGATGCCGGCCGCATCACCGTCGACGGCACGCCTTTGGATTCACAGGCCCTGCCGGCCTGGCAGAACCGGATCGGCTACGTCCCGCAGGACGTGTTCCTCGTGGACGGGACGGTGGCCGAGAACATCGCGCTGGCCGCCGGAGAGGCGCGCGCCGCGCTCGCCGACGCGGGCGTCGTAGCCCTCGGGCAGGGCGGCGACGAAGTCGTGCG
>NZ_VRUV01000432.1:0-3926 GCF_008039455.1 Methylobacterium sp. WL116 | reverse complement strand
CTCGCCGCCCGCCGCGCGCTGCTCGACCCGCTGCTCCCGCGCGAGGCCGCCTTCCGCTGCGGCCTCGTGCCCGGCGAGGATGGGGCCGCGGCGTTGCCGCCGGTGCGCCCGCTGGTCGTGAAGGACTGAAAGGCGGCGCGCGACGTCACGTTCCGTTGTAAGATCGTTTCGTCCTCTATAAAGAACGCCTCGGCGGGGCCGTCGGATCGCACCGCGGACCGATTCCCGGGAGGAGGGGAAGCGATGACCGAACCGAAAGCAGCGCGCACGATCGCGGCCACCAACGGCGTGGCCGCGGACACCGCGTACGGCGCCGTCATCGCCCCGATCCATCTCTCGACGACCTACAAGTTCCCGGCCTTCGAGAAGCCGGGGCCGTACGACTACTCGCGGCTGGGCAACCCGACGCGCGACCAGCTCGCCGACACCATCGCCAAGCTCGAGGGCGGCGCCCGCGCGGTCGTGGTGTCGAGCGGCATGGCGGCCCTCGACCTGGCGCTGTCGAGCCTGCGGCCGGGCGACCTCCTGATCGCCCCGCACGATTGCTACGGCGGCACGCACCGCCTGCTCAGCCTGCGCAGCGCGCGCGGGCACTACACGGTTGCCTTCGTCGACCAGAACGACCCGGCGGCTTTGGCCGCGGCCTTCGCGGGAAGGCCCAAGGTCGTGCTGATCGAGACGCCGAGCAACCCGCTGATGCGCGTCGTCGACGTCCGCCGCGTCACCGGGCTCGCCCGCGAGGCCGGCGCGCTCTCGGTGGTCGACAACACCTTCCTGTCGCCGGCCCTGCAGCGGCCCCTGGCGCTCGGGGCCGACCTCGTCGTGCACGCGACGACCAAGTTCCTCAACGGGCATTCCGACGTGGTCGGGGGCGCGGTGGTCGCGGCCGACGCCAAGGTCGGCGAGGAGCTCGCCGCCTGGGCCAACACCATCGGCGTCACCGGCTCGCCGTTCGACGCCTACCTCACGCTGCGGGGCGTGCGCACCCTGTTCGTGCGGATCGAGCAGCAGCAGAAGACCGCCGGGCGTCTCGCCGCGTTCCTGGCCGGCCACCCGGCCGTCGCCGCGGTGTACTATCCCGGCCTTGAGACCCATCCGGGCCACGCCCTCGCCAAGGCGCAGCAGAGCGGCTTCGGCGCCATGCTGAGCTTCGAGCTCGCGGGCGGGCGCGAGGCGGTGCGGCGGTTCGTGGCGGTGCTGCGGGTGTTCACGCTGGCCGAGTCCCTCGGCGGGGTCGAGAGCCTGATCTCGCACGCCGAGACCATGACCCATGCGGCGATGGATCCCGAGGCGCGCGTGATCGCCGGCATCACCGACGGGCTACTGCGGCTGTCGATCGGGCTCGAGGCGGAGGACGATCTCCTGGCCGACCTGTCCCGCGCGCTCGACGCCCTCCCGCCCGCCTGAAGGTCCGCGCGGCGGCCGCCCGCGCCGGCTCAGCCGCCGCTGCCCGGGCGTTCCGCCTCGCCGCGCATCGCGTTGAGGACGCGGCGCCGGGCCTGGGGATCGCGGATCGAGAGCCAGAGCTGCAGCAGGGACGCCAGCTCGCCGAGCTCGCCGGCCGACTGTGCTCCGGCCTCTCGCTCTCCGGCCCCTTGCGCTCGGTCCCCGTGCGCTCCGGCCGCGAAGGCTTCCACGGGCAGCCCGAGGGCGTCGGCGATCGCTTGCAGGGAATGCACGTTGTCGTTGACCATGCCATCGGTACGAACGTACCGGTCGGAAGGTTGCCGGTTTGAATACAAAATCCATACAATTCGGCTGCGGATCGCCACACGCTTTCGTGAGGGGATCGCGTCGCGGCGCAGGCGACCGTTCTCAGGCCGGCGGATCGTCGCGCAGGATCCGCATCGCGCGTCCCTCAACCTCGTGCCGGTGGATCGGCTCGACGCGGCCGCCGAGGTGGCGGCCGAGGAAGGCTTCGGCCCGGGCGTGGAAGGCGAGGCTGTTCTCCGGCCGGGCGAAGCCGTGGCCCTCGTCGGGGAACAGCAGGTAGGTGACCGGGATGCGCTTGGCGACGAGCGCCGCGACCATCTGGTCGGATTCCGCCTGCCGCACCCGCGGATCGTTCGCGCCCTGCGCGATCAGCAGCGGCACCCGGATCCGGTCGGCGACGTGCCAGCGCCGGCGCGCGCGGTCGACCGCGTAGGCCAGCGGGTCGGTGGTTCTCGTCGCCGTCCGTGTCCTGCAGGTAGAGCAGGTGGCGCCCGTCATAGGCCCATTCGTAGTCGCGGATGCCGCGGTGGCGGTCGGCGGTCACCGGCGCGCCGGAAGCCGGGTCGCCGGCCGGCCCGACCCGGAGGTTCAGCACGCCCTCGACCGGCGCGAGCCAGGCCAGCCGCGTCCCGTCGCGGCTGATCCGGTAGGCGGTCCGCAGCGGGTTGCCGAACAGGTGCGCCCGCGGGATCAGCTCGATCATCGAGGTCGTCCTCCCGCGCCGCCGGCCCGCGGCCGCTCCGCCCGGCATTCGGACCGGAGCGCCCCGGTTCCGCAAGCCCGGCGCTCCTCAAGGGCACCCGGCGTCGGGCCGGCCGTGCACGCGGTCGAGGGCCGTGGCCAGGGCGGTGGCCAGCGCCGGCTCCAGCGTCTGAAGCTCGGCGAGATGGGCCGTCGTCAGCTGCTGCAGCACCGCCATCGCCTTCGGCGTCAGCGTCAGCGCCATGCGGCGCCGGTCCCGGGCCTCAGCGGCCTTGGTCAGGAAGCCCTTGTCGACCATGCGCGCGACCAGCTCCGCCGCGGTCTGCGGCGCGATCAGCAGCTGCTCGGCCACGAACCCGACGGTGGGCGGCCCGTCATGCCCGGCGATCGCCAGCAGCGCCTGATGCTGCTGCGCCGGCAGGCCGACCTTGCCGGCCGCCGCCTCGCTGAAGGCGAGGAAGCGCCGCAGCTCCAGCCGGAAGCGCGCGATCGCGGCATAGGCCTCCCGCGAGAGGACGGGCCCCGCATCCGAATCCATCGAGCATCTCCGGTCAGGGGTTTAATATATCGTATTACGATATATATCGGGCGTCACCGCATCCTACAGGAGGTTCGACCGCATGCAGGCCACCCAGCCAGCCGCGCCCGCCGGGCGTCGGGCTCTCGGCGATTTCCGGACCGACCGACGCCTCGTCCGCCTCTGCGCCATGGCCGTGATCATCGGCCTCGGCAGCACGGTCGCGGCCTGGGCCCTGCTCGCGCTGATCGCCTTCGTGACGAACCTCGTCTGGTTCGGCCGGGTCGACGCGACGGCGACCTCGCTGGCGCGGGCGACGCCGTCGCTCTGGATGGTCTGCGTGCCGCCGCTCGGCGGCCTGGTCATCGGCCTGATGGCGCGGTTCGGCTCCGAGAAGATCCGCGGCCACGGCATTCCCGAGGCGATCGAGGCGATCCTGATCGGCGGCAGCCGCATGTCGCCGAAGGTCGCCGTGCTGAAGCCGGTCTCGTCCGCGATCTCGATCGGCACCGGCGGCCCGTTCGGCGCCGAGGGGCCGATCATCATGACCGGCGGCGCCATCGGCTCGCTGTTCGCGCAGTTCTTCCACTTGAGCGCCGCCGAGCGGAAGACGCTCCTCGTCGCCGGCGCCGCCGCCGGCATGACCGCGATCTTCGGCACGCCGGTCGCCGCGGTGCTGCTCGCGGTGGAGCTGCTGCTGTTCGAGTGGCGCCCGCGCAGCTTCATCCCGGTGGTGGCCGCCGCCGTCACCGCCACGATGCTGCGGCCGGCGCTGTTCGGGTCCGGCCCGCTCTTCCCCTTCGCCGCCGACCCGGTGCTGCCGTGGTGGGGGCTCGCCGCCTGCGTCGCCGTCGGCGTCGTCGCGGGGCTGCTCTCGGGCGTGCTGACGACGCTGCTCTACGGGATCGAGGACGCGTTCGAGCGCCTGCCGATCCACTGGATGTGGTGGCCGGCGCTCGGCGGCCTCGCCGTCGGCCTCGGCGGGCTGGTCGAG
>NZ_VRUV01000431.1:0-3931 GCF_008039455.1 Methylobacterium sp. WL116 | reverse complement strand
GCCCGAGGATCAGCAGGCGGTTCGGCCCGCTCGGCAGCCGCGGCGGCACTGCGCGGGCGACGAGCGAGGAGGAGGTGACCGACTGCGAATCGAGGCCGGTGCCGGTCTTCAGCTCGTCGATGCGGCGCTGGGTCTGGGTGATCTCGTCGGTGAGCAGGCTCTTCTGCTGGCCGAGCCGGCCGAAGGCGAGCGAGGCGTCGCTCTGGCCGATCGCCGCCTGCCGCCGCGACGCCTCGATGTTGGAGATCGCCGCGATCTTCTCGGCGAGCACCGCCAGCCGGGTGGTGTCGGCGCTGATCAGGGCCCGGTACTTCTGGCGGGCGAGCTCGGTGAGGTCGCGGTCGAGGCTCGCGAATTCCGGCGCGGCGGGGCGGAACCGCGTCGCGAGCTCCGAGCGCCGGGTCCGCAGCTCGGCGAAGCGCTGGTCGAAGGCGGCGACCGTCGGGTCGGCGTCCGGCGGCGTCGGCTGCCAGCGGTCGGGCCCCGATTCCTTGGTGCGCTTCAGCCGGGTCTCGACGCCCTCGCGCTCGATCTGCGCCGCCGACTTCTGACGGGCGAGGTCGGCGAGCGTGCCGAGGTCGTTCTGCTGCTCGATCGCGAAGCTCGCGGTGTTGGCGCCCTTGAGGTACTTGCCGAGCTGCTGGTCGATCGCGGCGAGCTCGGCGCGGGCGCGTTCCAGCTTGCCCGCGTAGAACGAGGCCGGCGTCTCGTCGGCGTAGACCTCGACGTGGCGGCGCTTGTAGGCGTCGAGCAGGCGGTTGAGGGCGGCTGCGGCGAAGTTCGGGTCGGTCCAGGTGAAGCCGGTGACGATCACGTCCGTCTCCTTGACGAACACGACCCTGAACGAGGCGAGGTAGGCCTCGTACAGCTTCTCGTCCGGGCTGAGATGGCGCAGCAGGCCGATCGCCTCGAAGGGGATCCGGGCGGTGTCGACGACCCAGGTCTTGACCCCCTTGGCGACGCGGACGAGCTGGCGGCCCTGGTAGACGAGCCAGGCGCCCCAATCCTCGGGCGGCGGGCCGAGGTCGCCCACCGGCGTGATCGCCTTCAGCGCCTCGAACTCGCCGCGCACGATGCTCGGGTCGCGCAGGATCTCGATCTCGTTGTTCACGTTCTGCGCGCGCTCGGAGAACATGTAGTTCTGGTTAGTGCCGCCGCCGATCGGCGCGGCCGCCTTCTCGCGGCCGAGGCGGATGATGAGCTTGGCGTCGGCCGTGTACTCGGTCGGGGTCAGCAGCAGGTAGATCCCGGCGCCGACCAGCGCCGCCGCCAGGATCAGCAGCGCCGGGCGGGCATGGCGGAACAGGGCTCCGAGCCCGTCGCGCAGGTCGAAGCCGGGTCGGTCGAACCTGCGCGGCTCGAGGGCGGTCTCGGTCGCGCTCATAGGGCGGCCCTCGCCGTGGTGCTGGTGGAGGTCGTGGCGGCGGGGCCGGTGATGTAGTTCACCCCGAAGCCGGTGCCGTTGAAGAGCAGGATCTGGCGGACCACGAGGTCGACCGCGCGCGCGGTCTTGGCCAGCACCGAGGGCGGCACGTAGACCGTGGCGTTCGGCGGCACGACGATCGAGTCGGCCAGGCCCGGCACGCCGATGTCGACGACCTGCACCGCCCCTTGCGCGCCTCCTTGCGCACCGCTGTCGAAGCGGATGATCCGCACCGCGTCGCCCGCGGCGGTCGGCAGGATGCCGCCGGCGGTGCCGAGCACCTGGGCCAGCGTCCGGGCGCCCGACAGCGTGACCGGGCCGGGCACCCGGACCTCGCCGAACACCATGGTGTTGGCCGGCACCAGCGACGCCAGCCGCACGCTCGGGCTGACCGAGGCGAGGTGATGCCGGTAGGCGGCGGCGAGCGCGGCCGAGACCTCGTTGACGGTGCGGCCGGCCGCCTGGACCGGCGGTACCATCGGCAGGTTGATCTTGCCGTCCGGCTCGATCGCCATCAGCTTGACGCGGCCGATGTCGGACCGCTGGGTCAGGTCGCGGAAGTCGTCGATCGGCGTGCGGAACTTGCGCAGCAGGACCGTGACGACCGGGTTGATCAGGACGTCGTCGTAGGTCTCGCGGATCAGGGTGGCGGCGCGCTCGGGCGACAGCCCGGCGACCATGATGCCGTTCTTGCCCGGAAGCGAGATCCGCCCGTCCGGCCGGACTACAACCGTACGGTTGTATTCCGGGTGGGTCCGGAAATCGACGTCGAACTCGTCGTTCGGGTTCAGCCGGTAGGTCGGCTGCACCACGCTGGAATCGATCAGCAGCGAGATCTCGAGGTTGTCGCCGACGTTGAGGCGGTAGTTCATCAGCCCGAGGCGCATGGTGCGCCCGACCTCCTCCTGCGCCGCGGCGACGACCGCCGGCGGCGCCTCCGGGATCGATCCCGTCTGGGCGACGTCACGGATCGCAGGGTGGGAGGCCTCCCGCGCCCGGGTCGCCATGCAACCCGACAGGGCGGCCGCACAGGCGAGGGCGACCGCGAGGCGGCCCGCCGTCCGGCCGCGCCGGCCAGCATCTCGATCGACAGGAGAAGCACACACCATCATAGGCCTTCAGCCGCACCATGCTCGGCCGCGCCCCGTTCGATAACAACTCCTGAACGTATCGCGGCACTCGGTACAATCTGAGAACCTGGTTAACGAACTTTGAAACCCCTGGGTCCGATCCGACCGTAAGTTGCATTCATTCGCGGGCGTGGCAGAGTGCGCAGACGCCCCGGGCCCCGGGTCCCGGTGGGTTCCGAACCCGGAAGCCCGGCCCACGAGATCCTGCCAGGGGAGCTGCTGTCAGGGGACTCGGTGCCGGGGACACGGTGCCAGGGGACTTGGTGCCGGGGGACCCGGTCAGAGCACCGGCACGCCGCGGAACTTCGCGTGCTCGGACGGCTCCACGTGGATCACCACCACGGCGCCGGGGATCGTGGTCTCGAGCGCGTCCTCGAGCCGGTCGCAGATCTCGTGCGCCTCGCGCACGCTCATCTCGCCGGGCACCACGAGGTGGAAGTCGATGAAGGTCGCTTGGCCCGCGTAGCGCGTCCGCACGTCGTGCGCCTCCAGCGCGCCCTCGCCGTGCAGCGAGATCAGCGCGCGGATCTGCCCGACCATCTCGCCCGGCGCCGCCCGGTCCATCAGCCCGTCGACGGATTCGCGGACCATCTTCCAGCCGGACCACAGGATGTTCAGGGCCACCAGGCCGGCGACGACCGGATCGAGCACAGGGATGCCGGTCGCCAGAACCAGGCCGACGCCGACGAGCACGCCGCCCGAGGTGAACACGTCGGCGAGCACGTGGCGGCCGTCGGCGACCAGCGCCGGCGAGCGCCAGGCCTTGCCCCAGCGCAGCAGCGCCCACGCCCACACCGCGTTGATCACCGTGGCGCCGGCGTTGATGGCCAGCCCCAGGGCGGGGGCGTCGACGGGCTTCGGGGCCAGGATGCCGTAATACGCCTCGCGCAGGATCAGCAGCGACGCGACGATGATCAGCGCCCCCTCGATCACCGCCGAGAAGAACTCCGCCTTGTGGTGGCCGTAGGGGTGGTCGTCGTCGGCCGGCAGGCCGGCGACGCGCAGGGCCACGAACGCGCTGAGCGCCGCGACCACGTTGATGATGCTCTCGAGCGCATCCGAGTACAGCGCGAGGCTGCCGGTGAGCCAGTAGGCGAGGAACTTCAGCCCCGTGACCACCAGGCCAACGACGGCACTGGCGAGGGCGGCTTTCTGGGTGCGGCTCATGACGGGTCCGGGCGATCGACCCGGCGGCCTTAATCGACCGCGCCGGCACAAGGCCACGGCACAGGTTCAAGGCCACGGAACAGGTTCAAGGCGGCAGCACACCTTGCACCGCGGGGAATGGAACTTAGCCGCGGCTATCGCGGATCACGCGGCTGGAGCGGTCCCGTCGGCGCGTGCGGCTTCGCGCGCCTCGCTGCGCGCCCCCTGGGCC
>NZ_VRUV01000430.1:0-3932 GCF_008039455.1 Methylobacterium sp. WL116 | reverse complement strand
GGCGGCGAAGCGCTCGCACAGCGCCCGGCCGATGCCCTGGGCTGCGCCCGTCACCACGACGACGCGCGCCATCGCGGTCAGGCCCCGGCTTTCACGGCGAACGACCAGGCCGCGTCGGCGAGCTTCGGCACGCGGGCGGCCATGTCGGCGGCGTGCTCGCTCGCGGCGGTGCCGGCCTTCATCCGCCCGGCGATGCCCTGGAGGATGCCGACGAGGCGGAACAGGTTGTAGGCGAAGTACCAGTTCAGGTCGGGCAGGCCGTCGCGACCGGTCTCGCGGCAGTAGAGCGCCACCGCCTCGTCCTGCGTCGGGATGCCGAGTGCGTGGAGATCGAGCCCGCCGAGCGCGCTGCGGCCGTCCGCCGGCAGCACCCAGTGCATCAGAAGGTAGCTGAAGTCGGCGAGCGGATCGCCCAGCGTCGACAGCTCCCAGTCCAGCACCGCGGCGACCCGGCCATGGGCGAAGATCATGTTGTCGAGGCGGAAGTCGCCGTGGACGATCGAGACCCGGTCCTGCTCCGGCACGGTCCGCGGCAGCCAGGCGATCAGCCGCTCGGCCGCCTCGAGCCGGTCGCCTTCGGCGGCGCGGTACTGCTTGGTCCAGCGGTCGACCTGGCGGCCGAAGTAGTTGCCCGGCCGGCCGTAATCGCCGAGCCCGATCGCGGTGGGGTCGGCCCGGTGCAGGCGGGCGAGGGTCGTGATCATGCCCGCGTAGACGTCGCGCCGCTCGGCCGGCGGCAGCTCGGGCAGGGCCGCATTCCAGTGCACCGTGCCCTCGACCGCCTCCATCACGTAGAAGGCCGCACCGATCATGCCGGCATCCTCGCACAGGGCGTCCGCCCGCGGCACCGGGAAGCCGGTGCCGTGCAGCGCCCGGATCAGGCGGTACTCGCGCTCGACCGCGTGGGCCGAGGGCAGCAGCGGGCCGAAGGGCTTGCGCCGCAGCACGTAGGCGCCCCCCGGGGTCTCGACCCGGTAGGTCGGGTTCGACTGGCCGCCCTTGAACTGGCGCAGCGTCAGCGGGCCGTCGAACCCGGCGACGTGCTCCGCCATCCAGGCCGCCAGGGCGCCCTCGTCGATCCGGTGGCGTGGGTCGACCGCCTTGGTGCCGGCGAAGGCAGAATCCCCCGTCCCGCTCACGCGGCGGGACCCGCGTTGCTGTGGCGGGCGAATTCGAGGCGGGCGATCGAGCGGTTGTGGACCTCGTCCGGCCCGTCGGCGAGCCGCAGGGTGCGGATGTGGGCGTAGGTGCGGGCGAGGTCGAAGTCGTCGGAGACGCCGGCGCCGCCATGGGCCTGGATCGCGTCGTCGAGCACCTTCAGCGCGATGCGCGGGGCGGCGACCTTGATCATCGCGATCTCGAGCTTGGCCGCCTTGGCTCCGACCTTGTCCATCATGTCCGCCGCCTTCAGGCAGAGCAGGCGCGTCATCTCGATGTCGATGCGGGCCTCGGCGACGCGCTGCTCCCACACCGACTGGTCGGCCAGCCGCTTGCCGAAGGCGGTGCGCGCGAGCAGGCGCCGCACCATCGCCTCGAGGGCGGCCTCGGCCGCGCCGATAGTGCGCATGCAGTGGTGGATTCGGCCCGGGCCGAGGCGCCCCTGCGCGATCTCGAAGCCGCGGCCCTCGCCGAGGATCAGGTTCTCGGCCGGCACGCGCACGTCGCGTAAGGTGACCTCGGCGTGGCCGTGCGGGGCCTCGTCGTAACCGAACACCGAGAGCAGGCGCTTGATCTCGACGCCGGGCGCGTCGAGGGGCACGAAGATCTGCGATTGCTGTTGGTGGCGCGGGGCGTCGGGGTCGGTCTTGCCCATCACGATCGCGACCTTGCAGCGCCGGTCGCCGACGCCGGTCGACCACCACTTGCGGCCGTTGATCACGTAATGGTCGCCGTCGCGGCGGATCGAGGTCGCGATGTTGGTCGCGTCCGACGAGGCGACCTCGGGCTCGGTCATCAGGAAGGCGGAGCGGATTTCGCCCGCCATCAGCGGCTTGAGCCAGCGCTCCTTGTGCATCGGGCTGCCGTAGCGGTGCAGCACCTCCATGTTGCCGGTGTCGGGGGCCGAGCAGTTGAACACTTCCGAGGCCCAGGCCACCCGGCCCATCTCCTCGGCGCAGCGCGCGTAGTCGAGATTCGTCAGCCCGGCGCCGTGGAACGCATCGGTGTCGTGCTCGGGCGAGGGCGGCAGGAACAGGTTCCACAGGCCCGCCGCGCGCGCCTTCGCCTTCAGGCCCTCGATCGCCGCGGAGGGCGCCCAGCGGTCGGGCACGGACTGTGCCGTCTCGGCCTTCACGGCGTCGAGCGCCGGATAGACCTCGGCGGCCATGAAGTCGCGCACGCGCTTGAGCCAGAGCTCCTGCGTCGAGGACGGGGAAAAATCCAATGTTCCACTCCCTAAGCCCGCCGACGTCGTCGCGTGGCTGGGCGGTCCGAGCGTACTCCCGCTTCGAATCGGGCCACAAGCCCCAACCCGGCCGGCCCTGACAGATCGGCGCCCCCGTCTCTGAACGCCCGGCGTACCGAAACCTTGAACCGACGTTCCCACGGCGATCGGCGCTTCGACGGCGCGGCCGCTCCGTGCCGTCGAACGAAGGCTCCGCTTGGTACAGAGGCAAGCATTCGCTCGCTGTGGCGCCGGAACTGTTGCAGATTGACGTTTGGAAAATCTATAGAAGTCTTAACGTGCGTGAAGGCTCGCCCGTCCGATCGATGGCATTCACGGCGGGCCGGGACAGCGTTTCTCCTCCGGCGGCACCTTCGCCGGTCAACGTCCCCCGACCTCCCGGCGAAGGTGCTTTTCGTCGCGGCCGCGCGTCAGGCTTCCATGCCGCGAGGAGCCGCCGCGCCCCCAGAAAGCGGAGTGCCCGTCGTGTCCGAGCCGATCACAGCGCGCTCCCTCGTCGGTCGGGATCCCGCCGTGACGACGATCATCTTCCTGGTGCTCCTCGTCGAGAGCGTCTTCCTGCTCGCCTGCCTCCTTTACCTGTAGGGCGCCGCGGGCGGAGCGGGGCGACGGACGCCATCCCCCGCCCGGCGTTCGCAGGACCATGCCCGAGGTCGGCGATCCCGCCCGAGGGGTCCGGCCGCGAGGAAGCGCTTCGGGCTTCACGTTTCGTCAACCCTATCGCCAGGTCGCCGACGCTCGCGCTTTACATGGAACAAAACAGGAACAAAGTAGGGTCATCGAAACGGAGTGCCCGACATGCTCAAGCGGATGGTTCTGGTCGGCGTCGCGGAGTTCATGGCCTTCGGGCTGCTCGCGGTCGCGGTGGCGGGTTGGGCGGTAGCCTTGGCCCCGATCCGTTGAGGGATGCCTTCGGCGCGGGCGGCCGGACTGCCCGTGCACAGGATAATCGGTCGCAGGCCGCGCGTCCGAAACGCCACATCGGCGGTGGATATCGGCAATCGCGGCCTGCCGGCCATCGACTCCTGCGGCCGAAGGACGGATCTCTGGGGCACCCGCACAAGGACCGTCATGGCGCGCCAGCTCAAGGAGGTCGGATTCGTCCACCTCCACGTCCACTCGTCCTATTCCCTGCTCGAGGGCGCCCTCAAGGTGGGCGACATCGTCAAGTCGGCTCTGGCCGACCACCAGCCGGCGCTGGCGCTGACCGACACCAACAATCTGTTCGGCGCGCTCGAGTTTTCCGAGAAGGCCGCCGGCAGCGGCATCCAGCCGATCGCCGGGATGCAGCTCTCGGTGGCGTTCGAGGCCGTCGACCCGATGGCACGGGTGGCGCGGCCCGCCGGCAGCCTCGTCGTGCTGGCGCAGAACGAGACCGGCTACGGCAACCTGCTGCGGCTGGCGAGCCGCGCCTACTTCGACACCGGGCTCGGCGAGGCGCCCTGCGTGAGCGCCGCGGCGCTCGCCGAATCGTCGGCGGGCCTGATCGCGCTCACCGGCGGCTTCACCGGCCCGCTCGACGCGGCGC
>NZ_VRUV01000042.1:0-17366 GCF_008039455.1 Methylobacterium sp. WL116 | reverse complement strand
TCTACTTTTATCTGACTGATCGTTAGATTGTGCGCCCTATCCACGGCGCCTGTCTCTGTGAGCATAAATCGCCTAAGCGGCTTCTTTCCATGTGATCAGCAAAGCTCGGATTGTTGCCGGGCTTTGTAAGCGGTCGGTCAAAGCGCAGACCGTTCGGACTTGCACCGCAAGCTCAGGTCTTTTCGGCGCAACTTGTTCCGACGCTCGGGTCGATAGCGCACCGGAGCCATGAAGGCTCACTCGCCTACTCGACCGCGTTCGGATGCGGCGATGGGGTGCCGCAGTAGATCTTCGCTAGCAGCGGGCAGCCGGCATGATTACGACGATGGTCAAGCTTTCGCTTTGCCCTCGAAGTGAACGTGCCGGGGATTGCCACGCGGCCATGACAAGCCGGGCACCGCTTCTCGGAAGCGACGAACCTGATTGAGGCTTCGGCGAGACTGACTACGAGCCATTGCCCGTTGACCTTCACTTCGCATGGGCTTGGGACTGGCTGGGTCATGCACCGCTCTGACATGCGAGCCAGCTTCTCGCCTGGGCATTTCGAGCCGTTCAAGTCACAACCAGGGCGGCCGATCAGTCCAGAAAAACGCGGACGCCCTCGGTGTTCAGGATGCTCCGCTGGTCGGCACACCAGCGCTCGGGGCCGACCTCCGCGATTTCCTGTGCAAGGCGCTTGCCCTCATCGTCGACAGCGGTCTGAGCCTGCTTCTGCCCAAGGCTTTGATCGAGTGTAGGCCGTACGGTGCTAGATAAACCGTCCGACACCTTGTCGTCGATCGCATAGAACTGCCGGCAGTGGAGGACGATGCCAGCCTGTGCGCCGACGATGCGCACCAGCCCGTCGATCTTCTCGGCTCGCTGCCCGTCGTCGGTTGGCGCGGCCGTGCAAACGCCGGCCGTCAGGATCGTGGCGAAGGCGGCGAGGACATAACGCATTGGAGGAAAATAGCCGATTGAGTGCGCATGTCGAGATTGCTGCCGGAAACATGGCGGACCTTCGCCTTCAATAACTCGTTGGTCCGTCGAACCAAGGCAAACCGGAGAAAGTCGTGAGCTGGCAAGGTATGAAGACCGCACCACGGGACGGGCAACGGTTCGTTGCAGGCCTATGGATCGGTCAGGGTTCAGCCGCAAAATTCGAAATGCACATCATCCGCGCCGACATCCGCGGCGAGAGAGTTCACCCAGAGGATGATCGGGGATGGTCATGGAATGACTACACGCATTGGATGTTGCTGCCCGTGCCGGCCCGACCGGGAGGCTCAGATCGTCCGACCTCCGGCGGAAAAAGCCTGACCCCCCCCATGACGCATCGAGTTCATCCACTCGGCTGAGCATCAAGCGCGGGTTCTAAAAAACAACTGGAACGTGGTTGATCATCGGGACTTTGCTTCCCGGGAAACGTCATAGGAGCGATACGATGATCGACGCTGACACCCCGCAGCCTGGCGACGATCCGGCGCCGATCGGAGACCCATCGCCTGCACCGCAGGAGCCCGAAGGCGATCCACCGCCGAGCCCCGCGCCGGCACCGCAGATGGACGACGAGGCGGCGATCGAAGAGACCGAAGAGCAGCCGAGCTAGCTCTTTCAGCCTCAAAGGTTCCTATAGCGGTTGTCGAGACCGAATGCTCTCGCTAGAGGGCGCCATGGACAAGCTCGAAGCCCTCCTGGACCGCCTCAAGATCCGCCAGCGCGACCTCATCATGGACGCCGCTCAGTACGACACGATGCCCGCGGATAGCACCCTGAAGCGGATTGCGGAGTTGGAGAACGCAATCGCGGCGGTGGAAGCGGTCGCCGGTGAGGAAGCGGACAAGCAGCGGCGATAGCCTTCGGCAGGGTACCCGCCGGGTGCTGTTGTCAGGCCTCAGCGGGTCATAGGTACGGGTCACCAACGCGAGAAGTGCAGCGTAGCAGCGGTCGCCATCAGGGCAGCGCCAATCACAATCAACGTGGCAGCCAGAGGGTTCTGCGGCATTAGGAACTGGATCTCGACCACCATGGCTGCGCCAATGATGGCACCTCCAGCCACGATAAACGCGTCGCGGATTCTATCGGGCTGTCCGCGTCTGCGCATTGTTGTCTGCCTTCGCGGTACCGCTGGTATCCTACGCCGAAAACGGGAAGGGCGCGCCGGGTGACGGCACACCTTAGGTGCATTCGCCGAGACAGATCCGCACAGGGTCTGCCGCGTCATCGACCGAATGATTCTAGAGATTATGTTAAGAAGGTTGAAACGCTGGGAATGTGATTGGGAAGGAATGATCACATCCGCGCTTCTGTTCGCTGCTGGGATCGCAGCAGGGTGCTACTATCGTCTATGGGTAATCCTGTTCGCCTCGGGGTGCGTCGTTGCTGCGTACATCGCAACCTGCGTCATCCAATGGAGACTCGGCTGGCTGGAGTTCCTGATCCTCTTTGCTCATCTGAGCGCTCTGCAAGGCGGATTTCTTCTCGCGCAGTACCTTCGTCCGAGGATCTAGCAGCGCGGATCGGAGGGAATGGCGTCAGAACCAGACGATCTTGCCACAGACCAGGTAGATGGCGATCCAGAGTAGGACCGGCAGGAGGCACATGGCGACAACCAAGGATGGGCGCGGACGGCGCGATGGGTGTCCAGGTTGGTGATTGAGGGACATAGAGTGCCGATATCTAACAAGCCCGAGGAGATACCCAGGACAACCGCATAAGCTAAGCCGTTGGCCCGTGGTGCGGGTACGGATCAAAATGGGAGAAAGTTTCGCTCCAAACTTGAAGTCTCACGATCCTGTGAGGTTGATCCAAACGGCGTTTTTCCCGCCGTTGCAGGAGCGCTCGACAAGCATTTTGGTCAACTCGGCCTGCAATTCCTCGACGTGCGCGTGCATCTCGCCGGCATCCACGGCGGTCTCGACAAGGAGTTCCTGCGCCTCGGCGAGAGCCGCGCGCAGCTCAGCGTTCTCGGTCGCAAGCGCCAGGATCAGCGCCGCCGTCTCGTCGGTCATCCTTCGTCAACTTGTTCGGCAGATGCTGAACTACGCTGCATACGCGGCCAGCTGATCGCCCCCGATCCGCTGCGGCGGCCCTGCTATCCCACCCCACGGCAGGGCCGCCACCTACTTTTTAGCTGACCAGTCCCCCTTGGGCTCTCACGACTTGGTATCAGCCTGACTCCGCGTTGCAGAGCACGGCAAAGGCCTACTCCGCAGTACCCCACTCGTCCCTGGCTTCGGCGGTGGTCCTGTTTAACCGCACCTCACCGTTCTCGACAGCGTCGATCGAGTCGACATGGATGAAGTGGTGAACGCCTTCCGCCTCCGGGTCGGTACGGGTCAGTTTGATGCGCTGCCCGTCGAGATGATCGACTGTGCCGACGTGTCCACCGTCAGAACCGGAGACCGGCATGTGTTCCTGGATCTTCGTGATGTCGACCATGGCTGCGGCCCTCAAACTGCCTTGGCCTTGCTAGTTTTGCGCGGCGCAGCCTTCTGCGTCACCTCCGCATCTTCCTCGGCATCAGGCTGTTCAGACCCCTCGACATTGATGCTCTCGGCGATTTCCAAGAGCAGCGCGTCGGTCTTCTTCTCCTCCTGCAGGGTCTCGTCGAGGAGCTTCGCCGCGTCTGCGTAGCCAAGCTGGCTCGCCCAGGTCTTCAGGGTGCCATAACGGGCGATCTCGTAGTGCTCGACGGCCTGAGCGCAGGCAGCCAGAACCGCATCAGCCGCCGGAGTGTCACCGAAGTCCTCCAGGTCCTCCTCCATTTCGGAGGTCAGGCCCTGCATCGCCTCGCAGGTTTTGGCACGCGCCGGCTTGCTAATGATCTCGAACACCTGCTGCAGGCGATCGACCTGGTTGGCACTCTCCTCGGCGTGGGTCTCGAACGCCTGTTTCAGCTCGGCATGCTCGGCGGCCTTGGCCGACTTCTTGAGCGCTTTCACCGACTGCTTCTCGGCGTAGTAGACGTCCTTCAAGGTCTCGTAGAACGCATCATGCAGTGTCTTCGACTTGGTGGCCATGTGGCGGGTCTCCAGTTTGCGACGAGCCTCGATCAGGCGTCATTTCGCCGGCCAACGCCCCCATTCAGGATCGGGTCCCGTAGATATTTTTGGCCTGTGTAGGAACTGGGACAATCCGGTAGCGAACGGCTACGGCGCTGAAGCCGCCGGTGAGTTCGAAGAGCCGTAAGGCTGCGGAGCCGTCCTCACGCCCCCGTGACGGCAGCGACACGGTTCAGTAACCGGATCGCCACATGCCGATCACGGTGCAGCGGTAGACATCCCCGCTCCTGCAGTGAACCGGAGCACTTGCATGGTACTCGCCGACCTCGATAAGCGTGCCGAGTTGACCGTCTGGCCGTCCAACGGGTTAGCTCATACCGCACGCGGACAGGCGTTCTCCACCCTGCGCGAAGCCATCGCGGCAGCGGCTGAAAGCATCCAGGTTGACGACGCACAGCCTTGGATCCTCACTGAGGACGGCGACATCCTCTCGCCGCGTTGGATCATGGCAAACGCCGCTCCGCACCGCATGCAGTAGGCAGAGAAGTAGCAGGCCATAAGCCGGCGCCTGCAGTTCCTGTTCCCCGCAGCATCGACCTTCAAACGACCACCCGGCCCGAGGCGTCACGGGCACGACGCAGGGAACTGGCCCGCATCGACCTGTCGTCGTCTTCTCCCTGTGCCGGGCTGCCTGACGGCGTTCGCGACCGCCGCCGGCGCACATGCGTCGAGAGGCGTGTACTGTAGCAGTCATCAGCCGCTTCGCAGCATCGGTTCAAGGTGTCCGTTTTACATCAGGCTCGATGGTGAACTCGCTTGCGATCGTGTCGTAGACGCGTGTGAGCCACTCCTCCGCAGTCCGTGCCCGTTCCTCAGCCGCCTTCAATTTCTCGTCGGCCGCCTTCAGCAAGGCGTCGGCACGGCTCTGAATTTCAGCGGTGCGCGCCTCAGCAACTCGGACGCGCTCGGCGGCGTTGCGGACATCCTCGCGGACGCGATCGAGCACCTCCTGGACGCGCAGCTCCTGTTCTTGAGCCTGCGCCTCGACCTCGCGGGCGTGCTTGGCCGCATGCCGAACTCGCTCGATCAGCTTCGACCAGTCCTTTGATGAGGAGAGAGGCGTCGGCAGCGATCCGCCGCTGATGTCTTCAACGGGCGCAACAAGCCGAACCACTTTAGCCGGACTTGCCTTAAGGGCAGGATCTTCAACAGGAGCGTCTAAAGCTGACAAGCTCTGCCAAAGGTATTTTGTTGCCGTGTCCATGGCTCCACCCCTCTAAAAGCACTCGAGGCCTAATTTGAGCGAAGGCCTTCGGTTAACGACTTGGTTAGGCGCACTACCATTCAATCAACGTTTCAGCGATGGGCTTCTGGAAGCAAAATGAAAAGCGGAGAGGGTGTTTCTCAGACAGCACACTAGCCGCTTATACCCTACGCAAAGCAGCTTTAACAACTTGCGGTGTTTATAATGCAACATGAGTTCATTCAAAACCTGTTTCATCAATGGTGGCCATGGCGCGTTGTATTCTTTAAGCAATCGCGCTGCGAAGATCAGAGCTGTAAGCTTCTCGGCTGAGATGGGGTGTTTCACAACTTGAGCATATCTAACACGTGCAGCGAGCGCCGAGCCCAAGCGCCGGCGGCTTTCGCCGACAGGTCATCTTGCATCGTTACAACGGTCGATTTGTCGTCCATTTTCGTCTTTCCACGACACGGCTCAACCGGTCCTGCCTAGCTCTCGGATGTCAGACGCAGCTTTATCGCCTGCGCCATTCGTCAACTGTCGGCAGCCCTTCTGTCTTCTCCCGCCCTCTAAATTCACAGGGTAAGGTACAGGAGTATTCGTGCCCTGCGGGGATCTGCACCCACCCCCTGATTGACGCGGTGCGGCACCGCGCTCGGGGGATCGGGCGAGTCGCAGCCAAGCACACCACTCCCGCGACACGATGCAGACTACGTTGGTATCGCTACGGAAGCGAGCGAGGCGGCGTTCCTCGACGGTGAGGAGGCAGTGCCTTCGAGCCTCACGGATCGCGTTCCGCACCATCGTTTCGGATACGCCCGCAATCGCGGCGATGTGTCCGACGGCTAGACGACAGTCCCCCCGCTTCGCCACCTCCACTGCGATCACGGCGAGCACCGCCTGCTCGGCTAGGGTAAACCGTGCCGCAATGCCCGGTGGAAGCCGCCCGGAAGCTGCCCAGCGCCGTCGGCGGGCCATCGAGGCATCCGTGCACGGGCGAGAGCCGCTGCGGCGCCTGGGGGTTCCTAGAGGCTTTGGGGCGTGAGTTCCGGTATCAGCCTGCCGCGCCTCGATCAGCCCAGACAGTGCCTCGGTCTCGGCTTCGGACAGGTGGCCTTCGCCGAACGCCTTCCACATTGCGGAAGCGACGGCCGGCAACGCGGCGCGCGGGGCCACCTCCGCCTGTCGGCGGATCTCATAGGCGTAGTTCATCGCTCACAGCCCTGCTCGGGCCGCGTCAAAGCAGGAGGCGCAGCGGTAGCTGTCCCCGGCAAAAGGCAAAACACCATCGTCTCGGGAAACGATCCCGATTGACTCCCGGCGGGAGCTATGATGTCTGGGGAGTTGTAAGCGGTCTCCGCAGACCCATCGATTTCGACGGCCTCACCCTTGCCGGGGTGGGGCCGTTGGCGTTTTGGGCTTAGGTCTTTCTCGCGGCCTTGGTCCCTTGTTCTAGCCGGCTCACGACTCGCCACAGGGCGCGCCATAGCCGGACATGGCATGTCGGCTGGGTGACACCGTTAAGTCAACGTTGCGGAGTGGATCGTCACTGGCGTCGTTGAGAGCTGATGCAGCTGACATCGAGCATGGTACGAGAGCCGGCGTCCTGCCGCAGAGCTGCGTCGCACCCGAACGCGATCGGATCATCTAATGCGCCGCTTAGCCCTTATCGCTTATTACCTCGCTGTTTCCGTTACTACCATGGTAATGGCCCAACCGGCGGCCAAGTCGACCGCTCCGGCCGCTACACTTGATCCCGCAACGCTGAAGGCGGCTCGTGATGTTGTTGCGCAGATGCAGGGGGATCGGACGGCGCTGCTGAACGCGATGGCGACGCCGATGGTCGGCATGATGCAGCAGATTGGGGTCAAGCAGCAGGATCAGGCTCAAGCCCTGGTCCAGGAGGTCGTGCTTCCGACCCTCACGGCTCACTACGATGAGCTTCTCGATATCCAGGCCCGCGGCTTCGCTGCGGCCCTTGGCAAGGACGACCTGCAGGTAATCGCGACGTTCTACGCCACCCCGACCGGCAAGCGCCTAGTCGCTGCCCAGCCCCAGCTAGCGCAAGCGCAGCTCGTAGGAACGCAGCAGTGGATGCAGGCAGTGATGCCCGAGATGCAGGGTAAGCTGACCAAGGCGATTCAGACCCACGGATGGGGATCGACCGGACCGGCGAAGCCGCACTGACGGCACAACGGCAAGGTCGATTTCGCTGCCATGATCCGATCCGAGTTCGTCCAGTTCCTCGCCGCGCTGAACCCGCAACTCTACGCGTAGGATTGCGAGGCCGTGGTTGATGCCATCCTAGGCCGGCTCTCAGACGCCATCGCGGCAGGCGATCGTGTCGAGCTGCGTGGGTTCGGCTCCTTCACCGTCGTGGAGGCACAGGCGCGGGTGGGGCGCAATCCGCGATCCGGCGCGCCCTTCTCTGTCGAGGCGAAGTCGAAGCTGGTCTTCAAGACCGGTAAAGAGATGCGAGACCGGCTCAACCCAGAGGCGGAGGTGCCGTGAGTGATGACCCCTTCCACGAAGCAGTCGAAGCCCTCCGTGCGATCGGTCGGACGGTGGAGCCGACCGGCGGCGACCTCGGGCTGTGGCTGGTCGACGGCCACGAGTGCACCGACGGCGAGCTGATCGCGTTGGTGCGGCTCTTCGGCTTGGTTGAGGGACCGGAGCGGATGCAGTGAGCAGCGTTCCTAGGTACCTGCGCAATCCGCGCCGTTGGTACGACGCCGATGGCATTGAGCAGCCGCCGGCCACCATCGCGAACAGCAAGGCTAACGGCGCGCGCGGGCTGCTGATCCACTGCGAGTGCGGACACGCTGGTGCGATGCCGTTCGACGGCCTGCCGGACGATCTGCCGGTACCCGATGTCGCGCTGCGGCTGATGTGCCCGGCCTGCAGACGAAAGGACCGGATCAGCACGCGGCCGAACTTAGCGGGTGCACACACCGGCGCCGGGCCGAAGCTGCGGTCGGTAGAGTAGCGCAGCCGGCGGCTGTCAGCCGCGTTGGGCCCTCCGGCCCGGGCCCCTATCCCCGCCGGCCCACATCCGGCGAGACCCATGGCATCACCTGCACCGATCCGACCTGCTTCTGCCTTGACCTTCCCATCGTTGGAACGCTTAGGCCTGATTTGTATAGGTTAAGTTCGCACGGGGGAGATAGGTATGCGGCACATCGTTTGGTTGGCAGGGGCGGCGTTCGCGACGGCAATGGCCGGAAACGCGATAGCCCAAAGCCATCACCCTATGCACATGCAGATGGATCGCGCTGGCAAGGGCAACGCCGCTGACACGCCTGCTACGCGAGAGTTCAAAGCGTCACATGAGCAGATGATGAAGAATATGGCTGTACCCTACACGGGTGACGCCGATGTGGATTTCCGCCTGCAGATGATCCCCCACCATCAAGGCGCAATCGATATGGCAAAGGTCGCGATGCGCCGCGCAAAGGATCCCTGGAGCCGTCAGCTCGCCGAGTCGATCATCGTGGAACAGCAGCGCGAGATTGTACAAATGCAGGGATGGCTTCAAAGCCATGGCGTGGCGACCGCCTCCAGCCGCGGCCCGACCCACATCATTGGCCCGAACTCGTTTCGAAGCCTGTCGCCGGAGGCTGGTACTCGTACCGAGGCTGCGGGAGCCACTTGGGTACCGGGGTCCGGCGTTCAATAGCAATCAGCGTCCACAATTCACCGGGATCGCCATACGCTTGCGTCATATTGTTTTTTGTTACATAAAGCCATGGGAACAGTTGGGCTTGCGCGCCCTTTACTCTATATCGCCAGCCGTTTCTGGGCGCTGGCGGCTGCGAGCGCTTTACGCTCCTGCCTATTCTCGCGGAGCGTGCGATGCCTCACTACCACTTCAATGTCGATGATGGCGCCCGCACCTCGGACCATGAGGGCATGTTCCTCGCAGATATTGGAGCGGCCCGTCGGCAGGCTGTAACGATCGCTGGGGCCTTGTTAGAAGCCGACGCTGATCGGCAGCGCGATGGCAGGCCGTGGCTGATGTCAGTCACGAACCAAGCGAGCGAGGAACTTTTCCGGCTCGACTTCAAACTCACTACCAACGCCCTTGGTGTATTTGTTCCATAAGTCAGAAAAACCCGCCGCGGCCGAAGCCGAGCGGGCTGATCTGACGAGTTCCCCGCGGATGAACCCCGCTAGAGGTAGGCCCGTCCCCGATCTGATCACGGGGCGACGGGTGCTTCGTGCATCTCACGAGCGAATCGGTCCTGAGCCCGGCTTGCCTGCACGGTGCCTCCGGTCTGTTACCAGCGAATCAACGATCCACCACCGGTCAGTCCCAAGACAAATCCGATCGCTTCTTATGCCGCGGGATCGTGTTCGTTTTGGCGTGGTTAACCCAGCAGATCTTCAGCGCGGAGTCATCGCCATGGCCCAGACCCGGCATCTGAATTTTTACTCTGACCCAGTCGAAGAGGGCGCGCAGGCTCGTATCCATGGCAGGCCGAAGGATGCTTGCCCCTATCCTCATAACAGCGAGGAGCGCGTATCCTGGCTGGAAGGCTATGACGGTACGCCACGCGATGATGCTCCCGATTGGCATCTGGGGTCAGCGATCCGGGCGCCGTAGAGAAACCCAAATAATCATGGTCTTAGAAGCTCAGTCCGCGCAGCATCCTGATGCAATTGCAGGCAGGGTACTCCTAATGTCTAATCTGAGATATCTATCGCCTGCTGAGCAAGAAGCATTCCATCGGGCAGTACGTTCCTGCTTCGCAGCTAGGGCGCTGGAAGCCGCTAACGAAAATCGAGAGATTGACCCAGCCTGGGTGTGAAAGACGCTCTTAGACTAGTATAATTGTGTTCGGACGATTGTGCTTCAGGGCTGTGCCTTTACCAATGGGGCATTAAGCCTGCGTACCCGCTTGATACGACCCACCCAAGCTGATCCCTTTCGACGACACCGGGCGCGTGGCGAACGAGGCTGCAGCGTAGGGTTTCCGCGAAAGGTCGTGGAGTGCATCCCCGACAAGGCCCGGCAAGCGTTGCAGCATCTGCCGCTCACAAGCCGCAGCGATGCGGATACCAAGCTCGTGGGTATGACTGCGGCTGTAGAGGTAGACCGCAACCCGCGCGCGGGTCGCCTCGCGGATGCCTTCCAAGAGGCTGGGCAGCATCTTGGCTTCGGACGCGATGATCCACCCCTGCACCTCTGAGGCGACGGGGCAGTCTGCAGCCGGATCATCGATGGTGATCGGGTACGCTCGGTTCACGACGGCACCTGCGGCTAGATGCGAGCACGGTGACGGCAGGCGGTTAACGAAAGATGTCGAACCCTACCGCTGCCCTAGAAATCAGTGCGAGGCACCAGCCGAGATTAATTCGTCGGTGATGTACTGACCGGTTTCAGTGTCTCGCACGGAAACCTTGCAGCTTTACAGCTCTAAGCGCCTGAGATCATCCAGCGTGAGGTAAGCGCCTGTCTCAGGATCGTAAAGCCCATTGCCGGCGTACCCGGGATAAGGCGAAGGAGTTTCGATTTTTTGGCGGCCATCGCCGGCTGCTCCGGATATGAACCGGACAGGTCGCGTCCAGTCCTTTCTGGAGCGATTTCAGAGTGCATGCTTGCTGACAACCAAACGGGCTAACGCTCCGCCTTTCGCTGAACGATCATGCCGTACCAGCCTAGGCCAAGGTAGGTCTCATAACCTGGCGTCCGGTGGAAAGCTGTAACGGTGCCCGTCTGGCTGTCTCGGACAATTCCGTTGGTTTGGCCCTTCAGATCCAGCGGTAGCACTTCGGTGAGGACACCTTGGCCGTCAGACGCTGCAAGGACACGGCGGTTGGTATCGACGAGCAGGACGCGGGTTCTTGCACGGTCCGCCGGAGCGACGCGCACCCCTTCCACGATTGCACGGGCCTGGGGCTCCCAGTCGAAGTGGATGCCGAGCACGCCAAGCACCGGCCCATGCGCTCGGCCGCCTTCACGCACGCCGGCCGCGTAGGTGGCGACCTGAGCCC
This sequence comes from Methylobacterium sp. WL116, assembly GCF_008039455.1. Lineage (NCBI taxonomy): Bacteria > Pseudomonadati > Pseudomonadota > Alphaproteobacteria > Hyphomicrobiales > Methylobacteriaceae > Methylobacterium > Methylobacterium sp. WL116. The sequence goes on along the minus strand of NZ_VRUV01000042.1, from coordinate 6,146 downwards.
CACCGAGGCGGTTCTCACGGCGTACGTTCGCGCTGACGTAGTCGTCACCACTGCGCAGCGCGATGGCGTTCTGAAACCAAGGCTCGCCGGCTACGCTCTGACCGCACACACCCGGGTATCGATCGGGTCTGCCATTAGCGATGACGACGCCGTTCCGGTCGCAAAGCCAGAGATCGAGGTAGACGGTATAGGCTGACAGGATGACGCCCAGGCGTTCGCAGGCGTAGGCGGCGGATGCCTCACCCGGGCTTGCCGCGCAATCGACGACGGCGGCATCGGTCGCCCACCAGCGCACGTCGCAGGTCCGCTCATAGAGGTTCCGGTCGATCAGTTCGACGGCGTTCAAAGCCAGGTCGGTTAGGCGCTCGGCCTCGGCCTTCTGCGCCATACCTTCGACGGCCTCCTGCAGCATGCCGATCCGCCCCGACAAGTGAGCCTCGAGTTCACGAGCCACACCATCGATCTCAGCCCCAATTGACCGAACTTCCTGCGCAACGACGGAAAAGCCCCGTCCTTGTTCACCAGCACGTGCAGCCTCGATGAGCGCGTTGAGCGCGAGGATCCTAACCTGCGCGGTGATCTGCTGGATCCGGCGCGTCTTGTCGCCGGCGATCTGATTGACCTCGGAAGTGAGGCTCGCAATCGCTGCCAATGTGGGATCGAGACTAGCCGAGACGCCACCTGTCGTCGGACCAGATCCTACAACTTTAGGATGCGTGTTCATCGGATTATCAACTTTCGCGGCTGCATTTAGAATGCAGGGCTATGGTTAATAAGTTCTGACAATCGAAAACAGGTTTGGGCGCGTTATCGCGTTGGCGTTATTGGATCGTCGGCAGGAGGTGATAGCTGTGAATTGATAGAGGTTTGCTTAGCCTTCTAAGGTTGACCCCTTCCATTCCCGGAACCAGTGTCGGGCCCCATTTTTGAGAATCATATCGGGGGCGGTTCATGAAAATGGCCCCGCAAGCCAAAACCTGCAGGGCCATCAAATTGCGGCGTTGGTGTCTGGCCGGAGCTTCAGCAGTCGTTGCTGCCCGGCTTCACCACCTGACCCTCAGCGGGCTTCTTTTCACCATTCACAGGCTTGGTGCCGGCGCCAACGTTGTTCAGCGCGCCAACCGTTCCGGGAGACTCGGCCTTGGCGCCGGGGGTCGTCTTGGCAGTCGTGGTGCCGTCGGTCATCGAGCTCTTGTCGGCCGAGGACGACTTGCCTTCCATGTTGGTGGTGGTTCCCACTGCGCACGGGGCGGCGAAGGAGGCGCCGGCCGTCAGCATCAGAATGGCGGCTGCGCCTGAAAGGGTTGCAAGCTTGGTCATGTTTCCTCCGATCGTATTGCCGGAAGGAAGCCCATCTCAGCACGATGGTTCCGGACCTGCGCCACTAGCTGTGCAGTCCCGAGGTGAGATGGGTTGGATCGTATCTGAAGCGGTCTGGATTGTCTGCCCAGGCCCGGCAGATCGCTTCATACGGAGTGAGGCCGCGTAGGGTCTTGAGCCGCCGAGCGAAGTTGTAGGCATCCAGGAAGGCGGCGAGGTGTTCCCGCAGCTGATCGTGGGTGTCGTAATGGTAGCGCTTGACCGTCGCCTCCTTGAGGGTCCGGTTCATGCGCTCGACCTGGCCATTGGTCCACGGGTGGTTTGGCTTGGTGAGCCGATGCTCGATGTCGTGTGCCCGGCAGATCTGGTCGAAGTGGTTGACGCGGTACGGGGCGGTCGGGCCGCGACGGTTCTTGGGCAGCTCGGCGAACTGGATGCCGTTGTCGGTCAGGATGATGTGCAGGCGGTAAGGACAGGCCTCGATGAGTGCCTCCAGGAAAGCGCAGGCCACGGGTCGATCAGCGCGTTCGTGCAGCTGGGCAAAGGCGTATTTGGACGTCCTGTCGATGGCCACCCAGAGGTACAGCTTGCCTTCGCCGGTGCGGACCTCCGCGATGTCGATGTGGAAGAAGCCGATCGGGTAGCCCTTGAACGCTTGCTTGCCGGGCTTATCGCCGCCGACCTCGGGTAACCGGCTGATTCCATGGCGTTGCAGGCAGCGATGCAGCGACGAGCGGGTCAGGTGCGGGATGGTGGCCTGCAGCGCGTAGAGGCAGTCGTCGAGCGGCAAGAGGGTGTGCCGGCGGAAGGCGACGATCACCGCCTCTTCCTCGGTCGTGAGCACGGTAGAGTGCGGCGTCTTCGTCCCATCGCCGCGTCATGAACGAAGGCTCGCTTACGCCACTTCGCGACTGTCTTGGGGTTCAGTCCGTGCTGGGCGGCAAGATCTTTGAGCGGAGCTTTTGATCGCTGTAGCGCTGCTCTGACCGCGTGCGTGGTCGTGGCGCAGTCGTGAAGAACCTGTCCCATAACGCCTCCCGGAATGCAGCGACCTCAGCGAAACTGATGCCACCACACCTCGGGACTGCACAGCTAGGGTTCTTTCCGCCCTTGGAAGGGTCGAAGCAGCCAGGCCATCCCCTTCACCTCAGCTTGCTCGACCTCCTCTGCAGCCGCCATCCGGCCTGTGTCTTTGTCGATCTCGTGAACGATCTGCATCAGTAAGGCCGGTAGCGGGATGCTGTGCTCGTCGAGCAGGAGAGCGGCATCCAAAAGCGCTCGGATATGCTGGTCAAGAATTGGCCGACTCATGATTTGTGCGTCCAGCACCTGATCGGCGAGGAGGCCGGCGAGGCGGGAGACCTCAGATAGGCGCTCAGGCGAGGAGGTCATGTCTCACGATCCCAAAGCCGGGTAGCGGTCCTACCAATCATAGAGCATCATTCTCGGTACAGGCCTGCAATGCGATGCGACCGGCTTCAGTGATCTCCCACTCCCGCGACCCATCAGCGGCAGTGGCCCCAGTTAACACCGCGTACCCACGCTTTTCGAGCTGAACGAGCCTGTGCATCGAGGTGCTGTAGAACCGCGGCCCTTGGGTCAGAAGGGTCAGGGTGTAGTGCAGGCTCGGAATTAGCTTGTCCTTCCGGGCTGGTCCCCTCACGGTGCCCTCCGCTCCCGGAACCGGATGCCGGCGCCGACCCCGTTCTTCGGCTGACAGTTCCGGCCGTCTAGCGGAGAACGCGGAACGCTGTTGGTCCGTCTCCACTCCGCCAGCGCCTCAGCAACGCTCTTCACTCCAGACGTAGGAGCTTCGAGAGCGTCAATCCACCCGTCTAGATCCTGACGGTCAAATCGCTCCAGGCGCTTGTCGCCAAAATCAATTGGATCAACCAAACACCGAGTTCCGAAGGCTGACACTGACAAGCCGCAATAGGACGCCGCCTGTGCACGGGCCAGAAGCCGAGCGGCGGGGAGGGGCACACCACGCTCTCTCAATGCTCGCCTCGCGTCCCATCCTTCCGCTCCCGGAAGCGGATGCCAGCGCCCCCGCCGTTCTCGGTAATGAACTCTAGACCCTTACCTTCGAACGCGCGCTGGATAGCTGCGATCGTAGGGCCATGGGCCGATAGAGCGCCGGGCGCAGCTTCCAGACGTTTAATCGTCGGAAGCGATACCCCCGACGCCTCGGCAAGGCGTTCGCTAATGCAGCGCCCTCAGCCCTTCTTCTGGTAAGTGTCGATGGCGTTCCGGCATCCAGGCGAGAGCTTGGACATGTTCCTGTTGAAGCAGGCACGCGTCTCAGGGCCGTCCTCAGGCGGCAAACCGGTGCATAAGGTCGCGAAATCGCCAGCGCAGAGCAGCTGCATGGCGGCCTTATCCTCGGGGGACACCGGAGCGGCCATGGTCGTGCTCGCTGCGAACGCGGCAAGCACGATGCCGATCCCAAAACGTACCAACATCAGGTTCTCCCGAGACACCCGGTGATCCGGGTCTGAGGCGAGAACCACACCAGATGCCCCATGGTTGCGCTCGGGGAGCGCTTGCTCCATTCAAGACCGCCGTCGGGCGCCGGTTCCTCTACGCCGATCCAACGACCTCGTGCGTATCAGGATGCAGCGGTTTGAGCCTGCGCGAGCCAAGCCCACGCGGCCGGCTCGTCCTCAAGGTCGAAGGTCTTAGTCTCCACCGGCATGATCATCCCCGAGAGGTTGATCATCGCCTTCGCCATGGTCGGTGCACCGACGACGACGTAGCGCTGGATATGCGCCACTGAGCGTGCCTTCACGCTCGCCGCATAGCCGTCGAAGGTCGCTCCCAGATCCGAGCCTTCGTAGTTCGACATGATGATGAGCATGTCGATCTTCCCGTGCGCCTGCATGGCTGCATCGGTCACGGAGGACATCCACTCGATGTCGGGCTTGGTGATCTTATCCTTGATCTCAAAGGCGAGAAGGTCGGGACGCGGTGCCTCACGCTGGATGACTGAGCCGTCCGGTGCTGCGTTCATGCGTTCCTCCCAGGTTCGACGCGGCCTGCAAACGGATGGAACGGCACGATGACCCATTTTGATCCAGAACGATGAGACCACGCCCCTGGCACGGGTTGTGGAACGTTCGGGGACGCGGGAAGTAGCCCTCAGCCATCATACGGCAAGGGAACCAGCCACCATGTTCATGAAGATCGACAAGCTGCTGACCGATCTGCCGGAGGCGAAGAAGCCCGAGCCGAACGCAGCGGCCGCCCTACAGGAACTGCTCGGCGGCAAGTACGGTGAGATGTCCACACTCGGGAACTACATGTTCCAGAGCTTCAACTTCCGCAACAAGACCAAGCTACGGCCATTCTACAGCCTCGTATCGAGCATTTTTGCCGAAGAACTCGGGCACGTTGAGCTGGTCTCGACCGGCATCTCAATGCTGAACAATGGTCCGGGCAATCCGACGAAAGACGTGGACATATCCAAGGCACCCTTCGCTGATATGAAGGACGTGCGGCTGGCCGGCAGCTTCCTGTCGAACGGCGGTGGCGCGATGCCGATGAACGCGAACGCTGCTTCGTGGAACATGAATATGGTCACCACGACCGGAAACTTGATCATCGACCTACTGCACAACTTCCACTTGGAATGCGGTGCCCGCATCCACAAGCTGCGCGTCTATGAGACGATGACCGAGCCGACGGGCCGCGAGGTCTGCGGCTACCTGCTAGTGCGTGGGTCGCTGCACGCCCACGCCTACGCCCTGGCGATCAAGAAGCTGACTGGCGTCGAGCTTGAGAAGATGCTCCCAACCCCGAATATCGACCTCTCTCGCATCCCTGAGTGTCAGAAGTACCTCGACGAGGGCAAACACCGCCGGCTCTACACCTTCAGCCCGGACGACTACGCCGAGGCCGCGGGGGTCTGGTCGAACGACGAGGTCGCGCTGCCGGGCGACCCGCCGGGCAACCTCGAAGTCGTTGACGGAGCGCCTGAGGGCGGCAAGATCCCGGAACTCGACGGCAACTACGGCGCCTTCGCGCCGGATTACGCCCCTGAGGAAATCTTCGAGATCGCGAGCAAGCTCTACCAGAAGGGCCGCTGAGCCTACGAACCGCCCAGCGTGGTGTAGATCACGCTGGGCAACACACGTTCACTCTTGCTGGCCCTTCGTCTGTGCGGCCTCCTGCAAAAAGGGCATGAATGGCTTGTACTTAATCAGCAGATAGATCCGCGATCATAAATCGCTGCACTTTCATCAACGTAGCGCGCATATCTAAGCTCAAGAAACATCAAAGATGCGGGTCGTCCGCTGCCTCAAGCCGTCTCGATGCAATGGCGTCCTGAAAAGTTTTATAGTCCTCAGCGTTTCGATTGCCGTAGGCAGCAGACCAATCAGCTACGGCTTCCCGTAGGTCAACACGGCCATCATGCCCGCAGTAGCCTGTAATTGCTGCGGCATCCCCTGTCCGCGCATGAGCCTTGGCCAACAGAGCCCCATAGGCGTGGCAAAAGTAGAGGAGAGATCGACCTGTCATGCGAGAGACCGGGATCTCGCCCTTCATGTTCTTCATCTGCCGCACGTAGAACGGGCGGTCGGCGATCGTGGTCCAGCCGAGCAGCGGGTCGCCGACGCCCTGGAGCAGGCGCTGGCCGTAAATCACCCGCTCGCCCTCGTGGCTGGCATAGGGCTCCGGCATGCCGGGCAGGTAGGGGGCATGGGCCGGGCGCACCGCCTCCTTCACCTGCAGGAAGAGCACGTCCTGGTCCGAGTTGCCGCAGAGCAGCGCCACGTAGGCGCGGGTCCCGACGCTGCCGACCCCGACGACGCGGTGGGCGACGTCGA
>NZ_VRUV01000429.1:0-3942 GCF_008039455.1 Methylobacterium sp. WL116 | reverse complement strand
ATGCGGCGCAGGCCTCGGGCGCGGCGCGGATCGACATCCCCGAACGCGACGTGGACGTGCCGCTGAGCCCGCTCGGCCACCGGCAGGCCGAGGCGCTCGGCCGCTGGTTCGCCAGCCTGCCCGAGGACCAGCGTCCGAACCTCGTCCTGGCCTCGCCCTACCGCCGCGCGGTCGAGACCGTCGAGGGGATCCGCGCCGCCGGTGCGCTGGCCGCGGACACCCCGCCGCTCCTCGTCGACGAGCGCCTGCGCGAGAAGGAGTTCGGGATCCTCGACCGGCTTACGCGCGCCGGAATCGAGCAGCTGCACCCGGAGCAGGCGGCGCTGCGCAGCGACCTCGGCAAGTTCTACCACCGGCCGCCCGGCGGCGAGAGCTGGTGCGACGTCATCCTGCGCCTGCGCGGCGCGCTTGACACGATGGCCCTGCACTACGAAGGCCAGCGCATCCTCCTCGTCGCCCACCAGGTGGTCGTCCTGTGCCTGCGCTACCTCCTGGAGAACATGACTGAGGGGGAGATCCTGGCGATCGACGCCGAGGGCGACATCGCCAATTGCGGGGTCACCGAGTACGTCCCCTCGGCGCGCGCCACACCCGGTGGTGCCCTCGACCTGATCCGCTACAACTTCGTCGCACCCCTTGAGGCACAGGGCGCCACCGTTACCTCCGAACCCGACACCAAGAGCTGAGCGACCGTCAGACCCTTGGGGCAAGGACCGGAGGGAAGCCATGAGCGCCGTCACACCGCTGACCGAGCACGTGCTCCGCGGCATGGCCCCTCCCGATCCGGACGGCGACAGCAAGGATGGGCGCGGCTGCGTCCTGATCGTCGCGGGCTGCACGGCGCTGCCGGGCGCCGTCCTGCTCGGCGCCAACGCGGCGATGCGCGTCGGGGCGGGAAAGCTGCAGATCGGCGTCTGCCGCGACCTCGCGATCCCGATCGGGATCGCCGTGCCGGAAGCCCTGGTGATCGGCCTGGCACAGACCGAGGCCGGCGGCATCGGGCGCGCCTGCGCCGACGATCTCGCGCAGCGGGCCGGCGCGAGCGACGCGATCCTGTGCGGGCCGGGGATGAGCGAGGACGCGGACACGGAAGCCGTGGTCGCCGCGCTCGTCCGTGGGGCGGACACGGCAGCCATCGTCCTGGATGCCGGGGCGCTCGCCGCGTTGCGCGCCGATCCGGACCTGACGCGCCGCCTGCCCAAGCCGGCGATCATCACCCCGCACGCCGGCGAGATGGCCAAGTTGCTGGACATCGACCGGGAGGCCGTCGAGGCCGACCCGCTGGCGGCGGCCCGCCGGGCCACCGAGCGCTTCGGGACGATCACGGTGATGAAGGGCGGCCGGACGCAGGTCGTCTCCCCCGACGGCCGCGCCTGGTGCTACGAGATGGGGCATGTCGGGCTGGCGATCTCGGGATCGGGCGACACGCTGGCGGGCCTCATCGTCGGCCTGCTCGCGCGCGGAACCCAGCCCGAAGCCGCGGCGCTGTGGAGCGTCTACGCCCACGGCGAGGCGGGCCGCCGGCTGGCGCGCCGCTACGGCGGGATCGGCTTCCTCGCCCGCGAGCTTCCGGCGGAGGTGCCGTGCATCCTCGCCGAGGTGATGACTTAAGCCGCGGCACCGCCGCCGCCCCACGCATACGGGAGAACCATCGATGTCGGAGCCGCCGGACGACAACCTGGACCACTACGCGCTCGGCTTCTACGCGCCGGGCAAGAACCTCCGCCGCGAAGACTGCCCCTATGCCGAGGGCATGGCGGCCCACGACCAATGGCTGGCCGGGTACGACGCGGCGGTCCGCGGCGACAGGCTGGACGATCGTCCCGCGTGACGCGCCTGTACGGATCGCCGTAGTTCGGGCGGCGGTTTGCTTTTCGGGCCCGAAGCGTCTCGACGCAGGGCATCGGTCCGAACGATCGCCTCCGACCGGCGCACGGCTCCGGCGGGAATCGTTCGAAGCCGGAGGGATGGCCTGTCCGGCGTTGCGATCGCGCCGCGACGCCGAAGACGGACCTCGATCCGGCGGCGTCGAGTTCGAGGGGCTACCAGGGCACGACCTCCCCGGCATGGTCGAGGAAGACGCAGCCGGATCCCCCGAGGCGACCTTCCAGGACGGCCACCATGCCCCGCGCGCTGGTCTCGACGTCGAGCGTCGCCCGCCGGCCGCCGAGATCCGTGCGGACCCAGCCCGGATGCATCAGCACGACGCCCCAATCGGCCTTGGCGTGCTGCCCGGCGAAGGAGCGGGCCAGGGTGTTGAGCGCCGCCTTGCTCGCCCGGTAGCTGCTCCAGCCGCCGCCGCGGTTCAGCGACACCGAGCCGAGCTTCGACGTCATCAGGACGACGAGACCGCCCGGTGCGACGCGCTTGTGGAAGGCCTCCGCGAAACGGATCGGGCTGAGGGCGTTCGTCTCGAACACCGCCGTCGCGACCGCGCGCGGCATCGCCGCGGCCGGCGTGCCGGCCTGCGTCGCGACGCCCGCGACCACGAAGACGAGATCGAAGGCTGGAGCCTCCGCCAGCCGCGTGCGCAGGGCGGTCACCGCCGCATCGTCGTCGATGTCAACGCCCGTCTCGATCCGCAGCGTGCCGGCGCTCGCGAGCTCGGACAGGGCGGCCGACGGCCGGCGCACGGTGGCCGTCACCGCCCAGCCGCGCTCGAGGAACCGGGCGACGAGACCGAGGCCGAGCCCGCGGGAGGCGCCGACGATCAGCGCACGGCGCGCACTCATCGCGCGCCTGCCCGGGCGCCCCGGAAGGACGTCGCCGGGCATGGCGAAGCGGGGCTTGGCCCGTCGCTTGCGCGGGCACCGGAACGGGCGGGGCGGGACAGGGGCATCGCCTCAAGATAGCCCCCGCGGACGGCCCGTCGAGAAACCGGTTTGTCGCGTGCGATCCGGAGCGGATGGCGCCGGCTCGCGTTGACCCCACGACCCCGCCATTCAGGACAGCCACGATGCATGCGACACGACTCGCGGAGACCGAGGCGACTCTCGCCCAGACCGATCGGGTCTGGCGAACCGAGGTGAGCCGCCTCTACGGTCCCGAGGGCGTCCTCCGTTTCGGCTACGGCCCGGAAGGGCGCGGCGCCGACGGCTCGCCCGTCCGGCGTGCCTACGAGGCGCGGCGTGCCGCGGTGGCGTCCTGGCGCCACGAGCGGCGGCCGCCGGGCTAGGTCCGGCAGCCCGGCCATGTCGCCTGCGATGGCCTCGATCCTCGGCCTGTGGTCGGCCTACTGGGCGGCGATGTTCGCCCAGATCGCCCACCTGCGTTCCCTCGACGACGGTGTCGGCGCGATAACGTGCGGCCGGGTCGCGCGAAGCCTCCTCGTCGTCGGCGTCGCGTTCTTCCTGGTCGCGAAGGGCGGCTAGAACGTGCGCTGCTCCGGTCGAAAGGACGGCGTCAGGCGTCGTCTTCCGGGGCGAAGACCTCGCCGACCTCCGCCAGGCGGACGTTGGCCGCGTCGGTCGGGAGATGCAGCAGCCCGCGGTACTCCGCGAGCAGGCGACGCATCTCCCGGTCGGCGGCAGGGGCGTCGGCCGACACCGGCGAGGTCGTATCGCAGCGGTCGACGAGCTCCGCCGTCCTCCGGTCGACGGCAGCCCGATCGGATGGGCTCAGCCCGGCGAGCCCGTCGAACCCGAGATCGCGGGCGACGAGGGCCGCGATCTCCTCCCGCTTCGTGTCCAGGTCCGACATCGCCGCCTCCCCGAGCCTGCTTCCGGCTCTCCGTCGCCGCATTCCGCGTCCGGAGCGACAACCGTGCCGCCGGCGGTCGCCCGCGCGGCCCGCTAGGTGAAACGCTGCGCCGAGATCGGGTCGCTGGCGGGGAAGGTCTCCTCGAGCCCTTCGTCGAGCAGCCGCTCCCGGCGCTGCGCGGGGCCGTCCACCCCGTTGCGTCCGGCCGGGATCGAGGCCGTCGCTGGGTTCACGCCCCGGCTC
>NZ_VRUV01000428.1:0-3988 GCF_008039455.1 Methylobacterium sp. WL116 | reverse complement strand
TCGCCGCGCTGCGTGCGGCGGTCGGGCCGATCGACGAGGCCGCGGGGCGTCTCGGGGCCTCGAAGCGCCGGCCGGTTGGTGCGGCCCTGCACTGACCGGACGGAGCCGGACCCGACCGGATCCTTCCGGGGCGAACGAGATCGATGCGGCGCAGGGCGCCGGGAGACCGCCGCGGGGCGGAGGATGGAAAGCGAGTCGATGGCTGAACAGATGCTCGGGCGAGGCGTCCCGCTCTACCGGCGCCGGATCGGGCGCCTCGCGCTCGACACGGCGGCCAGCGCCGGGCTGTCGCTCGTGCTGACGGCCTCGCTCGTCGTGTCGGCGACGGCGCAGGACGCCGGATCCGCCGACAAGGCCGCGCCGATCAAGCTCCAGCTTAACCGGCTCGAGCCCGCCGACGATTCGTGCCGCGCGACCATCGTCGTCGACAACAGCCGTGGGACGGCCCTGAAATCGTACAAGCTCGACCTGTTCGCCTTCGACACCGACGGGATCGCGCAGAAGCGGGTCGCCGCCGAGCTCGGCCCGATCCCTGCCCGCAAGACCACCGTCAAGATCTTCAACTTCCCCGGGATCGCGTGCCCGAAGCTGAGCCGCGTGCTGCTCAGCGACGTGCTCGCCTGCGAGGGCGGGGACGCCACCCGCGAATCCTGCCTGGAGCGCACCGAGACCGAGACCAAGGCGAACGTCCCGTTCGATCGCTGAGCCGACCTCGCCGGCGGGCACGCCGGCGAGAGCTCGTGAGAACCGACCCGCCCGACGGCCCCGCGCCGCCGGGCGGCCCGCGGCCGTTGCCGCATCCGAATGACACCCGAGGGAACCCGCAATGGATCCGACTTCCGCCCCGATCGACGCCGGTCACGACTTCTCGTTCGTGGGCCTGTTCCTGCAGGCCGACCCGATCGTGAAGGGGGTGATGATCCTGCTGGTGGTCGCCTCCCTCGCCTGCTGGACCGTGGTGTTCGAGAAGATCGTCCGGCTCGCAGCCGCCCGGCGGCAGGCCAAGGCGTTCGATGCGCTGGTGCGCTCGGGCGGCAACCTCGAGACCGGGATGAAGGGCATCGCCGGCCACGTGGTGAAGGCGGCCCTCGACGCCTGGCGCGACCAGGACGCCTCGGAGACGCGCGCCGAGCGGCGCGACCGGATCGAGCGGGCCATGCGCGCCGCGCTGACGCTGGAGGTCAAGCGCCTGCAGAACGGCCTCGCGCTCCTGGCGACCTCCGGCTCGACGGCGCCGTTCGTCGGCCTGTTCGGCACGGTCTGGGGCATCATGAACTCGTTCTCGTCGATCGCCCGCAGCCAGGACACCTCGCTCGCCGTGGTGGCGCCGGGCATCGCCGAGGCGCTGTTCGCCACCGCGATCGGCCTCGTCGTCGCGATCCCGGCGGTGATGGCCTACAACAAGCTCGCCAACGACGTTGGGCGGATCCAGAGCACCTTCGTCTCTGGCATCGGCGTGCTCGGCAACCGTCTCGCCCGTGACCGCGGCGTCCAGCACCGCGCCGCCGCCGAGTAGCGCCCCCCAGCGATCTCACGATGCGCGAGCCCGGCCCCACGAAGGGCGGCCGGGCCTTCCATTCCCGCAGCGGCCGCCCTCGAGGGCCGGGCCGCCGATCCCGGAGGACGCCGCATGGCGATGGGTTCGATCCGCGCGAGCGGTTCCGACGACGACGATCTCGACACCGCACCGATGTCGGAGATCAACGTGACGCCGATGGTTGACGTCATGCTGGTGCTGCTGATCATCTTCATGGTCGCGGCGCCGCTGATGACGACGGGCGTGCCGGTGCAGCTGCCGAAGACCTCGGCCGCCAAGGTCGCGCAGTCGCAGAAGCCGGTCGAGGTGACGATCGACAAGGACGGCAAGCCGTCGATCGCCAAGGAGATCTTCACGAACGAGACGCTGATGCCGCGCCTCCGCGCCATGGCGGCCGAGAACAAGGACCAGGTGATGCTGGTCCGCGGCGACAAGGACGTGCCCTACGGCAAGATCATGGAAGTGATGGGCCTCGTCGGGCAGGCGGGCTTCACCAAGGTCTCGCTGATCGCCCAGTCGCCCGGCGGTGCCGCGCCCGGCGCGGCTCCGGCGGCGGCCGCAGGTGGGGCGGCCAACGGGGCGGCTCGGTAAGCCATGTCCGTCATCGCCGACACCGGGGCTCCCGAACCCCGCACGTCCGGGCTCGTGCCCGCCTTCCTCGTCGCGCTCGTGCTGCATCTCGGCGCGCTGGCCGGCCTCGCCCTGTTCAAGCTGACCCCGCCGGCTCCCCCCGGCGAGCAGCAGATCTCGATCGACCTCGCCCCGCTGATGACCGACGCGGACACGCAGGCGCCGAGCGAGACGCAGGCGAGCGAAGCCGCTCCGCCGGAAACCAAGCCGGTCGAGGATCCGGCCGAGGCGGAGCCGACCAAGCCGCCGCCGGAGGTGGCCGAAGCGAAGCCCGACGAGGCCGTGGTCGCGCCGCCGCCGCCCGCGTCCGTCGCGGAGGTCCCGCCCGACGCCGTCGCGGTCGAGCCCGAGAGCCAGATCATCACCTCCCAGGCCGAGCAGGCCGAGCCGCTGGCGCCCCCGCCGCCGGTGGTCGCGCAGGCGCCGGAGCCCGAGAAGCCGGCCGAGCCGCAAAAGCCGAAGGTCGACCTCGCCAAGCTCAAGGCCGAGCGTGAGGCGAAGCTCCGGGCGCAGAAGCGCCGGGAAGAGCTCGAGGAGGCCCGCCGCGAGGCCATCGAGGAGCGCAAGGAGGCGGTCCGCGAGGCGAAGGCCAAGGCCGCCCGCGAGGCCAAGGCGAAGCAGGCCCAGGCCCGCGCGGGCGCGGAGAGCCGGAGTTCCGCATCGTCCTCCCGCGAGAACGCGTCGGGCCGGGCCTCGGCCGGGAGCGATCCGAGCGCCATGCGGCAATGGACCGGGGCGATCAGCTCGGCGATCCATGGCCGGATGAACCCCGGTGCCGCGAGCGGCACGGCCGGCGGCACGGCGATGGTGCGCTTCACCGTGCTGCGGTCCGGCCAGGTGACGAGCGCCGGCCTCGCGCGCAGCAGCGGCGTCAGCCAGATCGACAGCGCGGCGCTCGGCGCCGTGCGCGGGAGCCTGCCGGCGGCGCCCGCCGGCGTGACCCAGTCGAGCCTGTCGGTGACGATCCCGCTCAATTATCGCGTGCGCTGAACCGACGTCCGAGCCGCCGGGGGAAGGTGCCGCCGGCGGTCATACGTTCGTTCGTCGAAGGTTAGGCTACGGCTGCACGGGAAAAGTCGCCGTGACTTGCCTTCGACCAGGCCGCGGCATTCGCCATCGGGGCCTCCGGCGTGCTACACAATCACTCGTTCCGCACGCCGCGACGGGTTCGCGGCGGATCGGCGGAGACGATGCGAACCGGCCGCCCACCTGTCCTCGGGTTGCGCCGAGCCTGCCCATCCCGACGCAACGGCGCGCTCCTGCGGAGCGTGGAGCGCCCTTGTCGTGACGGGACCCGGACGGGACGAAAGGAATATGATGAGCGACGAGATCGATACGGGCGCGGACGCCGAGGACGAAGTCCGGACGCCGGAAGAGGAAGCCAAGCACAAGGCCGAGGAGCGGGCCGAGCGCGCGGAACGGGCCGAGCGCATGCAGCGCGAGGGCGCCCAGGCCATGGCGGAGCACATCGCCTCGATCAAGGCCGTCGACGAGCGCACGGTCCGCCTGCGGGCGCTGCGGCTCGCCAAGGAGGCCGCCGACGCGCAGGCCAAGGCCGCCGAGGTGAAGCCGCTGACGAAGGCGGCCGCCGCGAAGGCCAAGGCGGCGGAGAAGGCCGCAGACAAGGCGGCCGACAAGGCCGTGGCGGAGAAGGCGGCCGCGAAGAAGAATGCGGCCAAAGCCGCCAAGAAGGCCTGAGGCGCGACCATGGCCTTCGACCGCACGCGCCGCATCACCGATCCGCGTCAGGCGGCCGAGGCCGCCTTCAAGGCGGCCACCACCGCCAAGCCCGCCCCGGCGGCCGCACCGCCGGCGCGGGCT
>NZ_VRUV01000427.1:0-3990 GCF_008039455.1 Methylobacterium sp. WL116 | reverse complement strand
CCCTGCGAGCCACGGCGTCCACCGCGCCCGGGTAAGGCACAGGAGCATGCCCGCGCCGAGTTCCCAGAAACGCGCCGGCAGCGTGTAGAAGGCGATCGTCGGGCGCGTCGCGCTGAGGAGCGCGCCGGCGGCGAAGGAGGCTGCGACGAGGGCGAGCAGGATCGGGACGCGACGGTCGCGCGGGCCGGCCGCGCCTGCGTCCTTCGAGCCGAAATACATGATCAGCGGGAACAGCAGGTAGAACTGTTCCTCGACCCCAAGCGACCACGTGTGGGTGAAGACGTTGAAGGCCGCCTTCACCGAGAAGTAGTCGTCGCCGGCGGCGAGCACGAGGTTGCTTAGGCCGAAGATCGCGGCCAGCCCGGTCTTGGCGATGGTGTCGCCGAGCCAGGCCGAGGGGATGAAGAGCGCGTAGGCGATGGCCGAGACGGCGACCGTCAGCGCCAGCGCCGGCAGGATCCGGGCGATGCGGCGGGCATAGAAAGCCAGCACGAAGTCACCGAACGAGCCGCCCTGCCGCTGCGCGACGGACGCCGTGACCACGAAGCCCGAGATGACGAAGAACACGTCGACCCCGGTCAGGCCCCCCGGAAGCCAGCCCTCCCGCAGATGGAACACCATCACGGCGATGACCGCGACGGCGCGCAGCCCGTCCACCGCACGGTAATGGTCCGCCGTCGCCCGGCCCGGTTCGATGGCCGGAGCCCTGTCGAGGACGGGCGCCGCCGGAAGCAGTCGGTCTCTCAGGCGCACGATCACCACGATCCTCGAGCGATGGAAGGGTTGCGCAGTACAACCGCCTCATCCTACCGCAGAGGGCCGACGCGACGCGGCAGTTTCCAGCGGTAAGATTAACGTTCCTCGCTTTAGAGAAGTCTATGTGAGCCCGCTGCCCGTGGGTTCGGCCGCGCGATGCTTGTATTCTTGCGAATGAGCGGAACGTGCCGCCCGGCCGGTGCGCCGATCCGAGACCCGTCCCCGCGCGACTTCGTCCAGATTCTGGCCGGGGGCGCGGGCTCGCTCGCAAGCATTCTCAAACCCGTCCTGCCGCAGGGTGCGATCGGGCTGCGCGGAATCGGCAGGCACGGGCGCAGGCCGCGACCGGCCTTCCGCCCCAGCCGCGGATCGGAAGGGGGGAGACCATGCGGATCGCGCAGGGAAGGCCCGGTCTCGTCGAGGTCGCGTCGGCGATGCCCGCGGCCGGGGCGGGATCGCTGACGCGTCTCGACCGGCTGGTGATCCTCGGCATCGGCTTCGTGCTTCAGCTCAATCCCATGACCTCGACCTTCGGGCTGCCGTTCATGCGGCTCTCCGACATGCTGCCCTTCCTGACGATCCCGTACTTCCTGATCCGGCCCGGCATCCTCTCGGCAATGCTGGCGCGGGCACTGCCGATCGGCCTCGTGGTCGCGCTGTTTGCGGCCTCGCTGGCGTTGAAGTCCGAGGTGCAGCCGGGCGACCTGTACTTCACCCTCGTGCTGCTGCTGTACTTCGTTCAGGCGGTGCAGCTCGTGATCCTGTTTCGCGCGCCGGCCGGCGCCGACTGCTTCGCCGTCGGCACGCTGGCGGGCTTCGCCGGCTCGCTCCTGGTGCTGCTTGCCGCTTCGGCGGGCGTCGACCTTACCGGCGTCGGCCTCGCGGTGCCGACAGACGGCGTCGAGCCGGAGCTCGTCCTGTTCATGAAGGACAAGCTCGGCGGCCTCTGGACCGCCGGGAACGAGACCGGCCACGTCTTCGCGGTCGCCGGCGCGGCGGCGGCCTATCTCTGGTACCGCACCGGGCGCAGCGCGATCTACGTCGCGTACTTCGCCGCGCTGCTCGTCAGCTTCCCGCTGACCAACAACCGCGCCGGGATGATCCTGCCGGCGATCTTCCTCGTGCTGATCCTGCGCAGGAGCGTGAGCGTCTACGCCGTCCTGTCGGGGGCGGCGGCCGTCTGCGCCCTGATCATGCTGTTCGGCGCCACCGGCTACGCGCCGGTGCCCGAGACGTTGCAGTCCGCGATCGAGAAGCGGTTCGTGGACGACAGCCACGCCGACAGCAACATCCTGGAACGCCTCGATTCGACCGCGGCCGGGCTGCAGCTCGCCGCCGCCCATCCGTTCGGCCTCGGCAACGTCTCCAAGGAGAACCAGCTGCTGATGATGGCCGGCGTCGGCACGCCGCACAACGCCGTCGTCACCCTCGCGCTCCAGAGCGGCGTCCTCGTCGTGCTCGCCTTCCTGGCCGGAACGGTCCGGATCGTCCTCGCCCCCCGGCGGTTCGGCCCGCTCCCGTTCTACACGGTGCTGTTCATGGTGCCCTCGCTGATGTTCGAGGAGCTGTCGATCAACCAGGTGTTCCTGTTCGGCTTCGCCCTCGTGCTCGCGGCCTCCGCGATGACGCGGAGCGGCGATCCGGCGGGCGCGCAGGCCTGATCGCGCCGCGTCCGGCCCGGCCGTCGACGCCGGGGGTTGCAGCCGGGGACCCGGCGCCCCGCCCGCTTGCCATCGCCGGAAGCTCCCGCCATATAGGCCGCGGGAGGTTGGCGAGGGACGTTTCACTCGCCAACCGGGTCAGGTCCGGAAGGAAGCAGCCCTAACGAGACCGAGCGGGTCTTCGTCCAGCCTCCCACCTCGTTCCACCGCAGGAACCGCGGGTCGATCGGCCCGCAGCGGCGGCCAAGGCACGACCGCGAAGAGCGAAGACGCACCCCCGAAGAGCGCATGGACGCGAGCACCGGCACGCCTGACGACGAGCCGGGCCTGCCCGGGTTTCCGGCGCCTGCCCTCGCGCAGACGCCGTACCGCGTGCTGGCGCGCAAATACCGTCCCAAGGATTTCGTCGACCTGATCGGCCAGGGCGCGATGGTGCGAACGCTCGGCAACGCGTTCGCGGCCGGGCGCATCCCGCAAGCCTGGATGCTGACCGGCGTGCGCGGCGTCGGCAAGACGACCACCGCGCGCATCCTCGCCCGCGGCCTGAACTACGCGCCGGTCGGCGCGCCCGACACCGGCCCGACCATCGCGATGCCGGGGCTCGGGGTCCACTGCCAGGCGATCATGGAATCGCGGCACATGGACGTGCTGGAGATGGACGCCGCCTCGCATACCGGCATCGAGGACGTGCGCGCGATCATCGACGGCGTGCGCTATTCGCCGGTCTCGGCGCGCTACAAGGTCTACATCATCGACGAGGTCCACATGCTCTCGGGCAACGCGTTCAACGCGTTCCTGAAGACGCTGGAGGAACCGCCGCCGCACGCGAAGTTCGTGTTCGCGACGACCGAGATCCGCAAGGTCCCGATCACCATCCTGTCGCGCTGCCAGCGGTTCGACCTGCGCCGGGTCGAGGCCGACGTGCTCTCCGCCCATCTCCAGAAGATCTGCGCGGCCGAAGGCGTCGGCGCCGAGGACGAGGCGGTGGCTGCGATCGTGCGCGCGGCGGAGGGCTCGGTGCGCGACGCGCTCTCGCTGCTCGACCAGGCCATCGCCCACGGCGCCGGCGCCGTCACCGCCGCAGGCGTGCGCGACATGCTCGGGCTCGCCGACCGGGCCCGCATCCTCGACCTGTTCGAGGCGGTGATGCGCGGCGACGTGCCCGCGGCCTTCGCCGAGCTGCGCAGCCAGTACGAGTCCGGTGCCGACCCGTCGGTCGTGCTCTCGGATCTCGCCGCCTTCACCCACCTCGTCACCCGGCTGAAGCTCGCGCCGGAGGCGGCGGCCGCCGACCCGACGCTGAGCGAGATCGAGCGGCGGCGCGGCGGCGATTTCGCCGGCCGCCTGCCCGTGCGGGCGCTGTCGCGGGCCTGGCAGATCCTGCTGAAGGCGATACCCGAGGTGCAGAGTGCGGCCCGCCCGCTCGCCGCGGCCGAGATGGCCCTGGTGCGGCTCGCCTACGCCGCCGACCTGCCGACGCCGGACGAGGCGTTGCGACAACTCAGGGCCGAAGCGCTCGCCGCCGGTGCGCAGGAGGGCGACGCACCGGCTCGACCAGCCCTCACCGCCCCGG
>NZ_VRUV01000426.1:0-4002 GCF_008039455.1 Methylobacterium sp. WL116 | reverse complement strand
GGTGGCGATCGGCGGCGGGTCGCGCTCCTCCGGCGTCATCAGCAGGCCGCGCCGCTTCAGGGCGAGGCCGAGCGCCAGCTGCCCGCTCGCCCAGGAGATCGGGATCGCAAGGACGAGGCCGAGGATGGTCGGCGCCATCCAGAGGAACAGCGAGGTGGCGATGGCGAAGGCGGCGATCCCCGAGACCAGCCCCAGCACCGTGTGCCAGCGGTGGCGGCGGACGATGTCGCCGAGCGGGATCGAGCCATCGTCGCGCCGTTGCGGGTTCCAGCCGGTGTCGCGCCCGGCGAGGATGCTGAACACCGAGCCCGACTGGATCACCATCGCAATCGGCGCGATCAGCGCCGAGAGCAGGATCTCGATGAGGCAGGACGCGATCAGCCGGCCCGCGCCGCCGCAGGCCCGACGCACCGGACCGTCGATCAGCGCCAGGAGAAGGCCCAAAAACTTCGGGGCCAGCAGGATGCCCATGGTCAGCCCGAAGAGCTGCAGCGCGCGCACCGGATCGAAGCGCGGGAAGACCGGGTAGAGGCCGAACTCGGTGGTGAAGTATTCGGGCTTCACGTAGGCCGTCTGCAGCACCAGCGCGATGCCGACCACGAGCTGGCACAGCCAGAATGGCGAGGCGGCGTAGCCGGCGATGCCGGTGGCGAAGTGCTGGCGCGAGGCCGCCTTCAGCCCCGCCGCCCCGATGATCCGCGCGTGCTGGAGGTTGCCCTGCGCCCAGCGCCGGTCGCGGACCGCCACGTCGATCAGCGAGGGTGGGCTCTCCTCGTAGGAGCCCGGCAGCGTCGGCAGCATGTACACCGCCCAGCCGGCGCGGCGGATCAGGGCGGCCTCCACGAAGTCGTGGCTGAGCACGTGGCCGCCGAAGGGCGGCGTCCCGGGAAGGTCCGGCAGGCCGCAGGCGGCGGCGAAGGCGCGGGTGCGGATGATCGCGTTGTGGCCCCAGTAGTTGCCGTCGCGCCCTGACCAGTGGCCGAGGCCGGTGGCGATCACCGGGCCGTAGATGCGGGCGGCGAACTGGGTCACCCGGGCGAACAGCGTGTTACGGTTGATGATGAGCGGCAGCGTCTGGATGATGCCGGCATCCGCGTCCGCCTCCATCGCGCCGGCGAGCCGGACGACGCTGTCGCCGGTCATCAGGCTGTCAGCGTCGAGCACTAGCATGTGGTCGTAGGCCCCGCCCCAGCGGGTGACGAAGTCGCCGATGTTGCCGGCCTTGCGGTGATGGTTCTTCCGGCGGTGACGGTAGTACAGGCGGGCGTCGGGGCCGAGCTGGGCGCGCAAGCCCAAGAAGGCGCGCTCCTCGGCAATCCAGGCGTCGGCTTGCGTTGAATCCGACAGCACGAACCAGTCGAAGGCCGTGCCGAGGCCGGTGGCGTCGACTGCCTCGCGCATCGCCTCGATCGCCGCGAAGGTGCGGGCCGTGCCCTCGTTGTAGACCGGCATCAGGATGGCGGTGCGGGTGGCGAGGGCCGCCGGCACCGGCGGCAGGCGCGGGCGGCGCAGCAGCACGGCGAAGCCAAGGATCGCGCTCGTGAAGGCCAGCGCGATCCACGAGAAGGTCAGGAGGAACAGCGCGACCAGCACGTACTGCAGCGCCGTCGGCGAGCCCGAGACCGACACGGTCTCGTACATCTGCCAGCCGCCATAGGCGGTGAGCGCGACCGCGCCGCCGAAGACGAGGAGGCGGGACGCGTGAGGGCGGGCCGGGTGCCGCGACGGCGCATGCCCGAGCGCTGGGTCCCAGGCGGACAGGCTCTGCACCGGCATCGCCAGGGGCGATTCCGGCGGCAAGGCGTCGGGGAACGACCGCTCGCCCGGGTAGCCCGACGGGGCGTCGCGCCGTGCGGTCGCGGGGAGGGCGGCGAAATCGTCCATGCGCACGGCCTTTGATCCATCCTCGTCTTCGGATTCTTGCGGGGCCGGCCGATGCGGCCCGGCGGTCCCTCGAACGCCGCTGCCTTCTACGGCGTCCAGCGATAGAGCCAGGTCTCGGTCACCGCCCGGCCGCCCCGCACCAGGGCGAGGCGCAGCTCGCTCGCGCGCTCGCTGCCGGGATCGAGCTCGAAGGCGACCCGGACGGTCCTGCGCTCCGGGTAGCTGAAAAACTGCTGGCGCGCGATGCTGCCCGGGGCCGCCGCCAGGGCGATGTCGAGGCCGCCCTCGGAGAACAGACCGTCCCCGGTGAAGTCGACCAGGAACAGGCGGCGCGCGCCAGCGCTTCCGCGCCCGCTGCGGGTGCCGGTCACGGTGGCCAGCGGCGCGGCGGGCGGCTGCCAGCACCAGTGCTGGCGGTAGCGGAAGGTCGTCTCGGAGCCGGCGACGACGGGCTCCTTCGGCCGCCAGTAGGCCAGCACGTTCTCGTTGAATTCGGAATCGCTCGGGATCTCGATCAGCGTCACCGCGCCGCCCGCCCAGGCATCGGCCGGCTCCAGCCAGAGCGAGGGCCGCCACTCCCAGTGCTGCACGTCGTCCTCGAAGCCCTCGTAGGTCCGCGCCCGCTGCATCAGCCCGAAGCCCTTCGGGTTCTCGTCGACGAAGGACGAGATCTGCAGCGCGTCGGGGTTGTGGACCGGGCGCCAGATGGCCTCGCCGGCGCCGTTGCGGATCTGCAGGCCGGCGGCCGAGAAGGCGGCGGCGCGCGCGTCGTCGACGCGGCGGCGATCCTCGGAGCCGAACAGGTAGCTCGCCTGCATGCCGCCCAGGCCCAGGTGATCGATCGCCTTGCGGGCAAAGATCGTGGTCTCGACCTCGGTGGTCGAGGCCTCGGTGCCGGGCCGCAGCACCATCCGCAGGGCGCCGGAGGCGGAATCGGAATCGATCAGGGCGTGCAGGACGAGGGCGCCGTCGGCCGGGCGCTCGATAAACACCGCGCGGAAGATCGGGAACTCCTCGCCGCGGGCGTCGGCCGGGCGCAGCGTCAGCGCGCGGGCGTTGATGCCGAAGCCCTGGCCCTTGGCGACGAGGCGGAAGAACGAGGCCCCCTGGAACACCGCGAAGTCCGAAAGGTCGGGGCCGTCGGGGAAGCGGGCACGCAGGCGGAAGCCGGAGAAGCCCGGATCCTCCGAGAATTCCGGCAACGCGAAGCCGCCGGTGTCGAAGCTTGCCGGATCGTAGGCGATCGGCCGGATGCGGCCGTCCTCGACCAGGAACAGAGCGACGCGGCCGGTGAAGATCGCGCCGCGATGCAGCGGCTCGATCGTGAAGCCGAGATCGTCGCCGGCCCAGATCGCGGCGGCGGGCTTGGTGCGGATGGCGCCGTACTGCTCGCGGCTGAGCCCCTTGAGGCTGGCCGGGAGGTCGTCGGTGCGGGGGGCGGCGTAGGCGGCCTTGGCCAGCGCGCGGGCGAGGGCGGGCACGGTCGACGCGTCGAAGGGTGCGCCGGCGCCGGGCAGGGCGGGGGCGTCCTCCGCGGCGGCCGGATCGGATAGGAACCCGGCGCCGGCCAGCACCGCAGCGACGGCCGACAGGCGCACGACGTCGCGGCGGGTACGGTCTCGCGAGACGGGGTCACGGATGGCGTCGGAGCGCGGATCGGTCGGCAGCGTCGTACCCTTCGTTCGGGTGGGTCGGCGATAGGATCGGAAACAGCGAGACCTTGGAAACGGTTCGCAACAATCGGCCCCTCGTACCATCCCGGCACCTGAACCCTCGGTTAAGGTCGGCCGACGATGGCGAATTCCGTCCCCTGTGTGATCGAGGCCGCGCTTGCGGGCCGGACGATGCGCGCGGGACGCGCCGTTTTGCCGGACGGGCGCGATCGGCTAATCCGGTCCCCTCATCCCGTCGCCGCCGATCATGGCGGTCGGCACCAGCGAGCGTCCCCGGGAACCTGAACGCGATGACGACACCGGCCCCCGTACGGCGAAGCCTCACCGCGATCGTGCTCGCCGCGGGCAAGGGCACGCGGATGCGCTCCGACCTGCCGAAGGTGCTCCACCGCCTCGCCGGGCGGAGCATGCTCGGCCACGTGCTCGCCGCGGTGCAGGCGGCCGG
>NZ_VRUV01000425.1:0-4010 GCF_008039455.1 Methylobacterium sp. WL116 | reverse complement strand
GTGGGCCACTTTCCCCCACGGAGGGGGGCGGGGGCTCGTCGGCGAGGATGGCGGGCAAAACCCGCACGAGGCTCCCTCGTTCCGTATCGGCAAGGTCGCGGATGCGGCGTCGGCCGCTGGTGGCGAACGCCCGGAGCAGCCCCGCGACCGCCTCGGCGGTTCGCGCCTCGTCGCACGTCGCGATCCACGTCACGCCCGCTTCGTCCGCGAGGCCGACCGCCGCGATCCCCGGCCCGGTCGCGCGCACATGGATGTCGGCCGCGATTCCCGAAAGGTCGGTGCCGCCGCCCTCGATCAGCACCAGGGTCTTCGGCGGAAGCCCGGCGATCGCGAGGCCGTGCGCCTCGATCGCGGATGCCATGGCCCTGACATCCACGGCCTCCCCGGTCAGGCCGGCGAGCGGGCTGGTGAGGGTGAGGCGCTGCGGGCCGCCGTCGGCGCGCATGTCGCCGAGGCCCGCCCCGCCCAGCGCCGCGACGAGGGCCGGCCGGGTCGCCTCGGTGACACCGCGCAGCTGTAGGTTGGCGCGTGCCGTTCGTCGTCGTGCACGGGCGGCGCGGCGGCAGCGCCATGGCCGCGGCGGCCGTCAACGCGCTCGCCAACGAGATCGAGTGATGGACTCGGCCGAGAACCGCTTCGCGGAGGAGCCTGCCGAGCAGCCGGACAGGCCGATCGCGGTCGTCACCGGCACGCTGTTCGGCGTCGGCATGGGGCCGGGCGACCCGGACTACCTCACCGTTCGCGCGATGCGGGTGCTCGAGCGCGCGCCGGTGCTGGTCCACTTCTGCAAGAAGGGCCGGCGCGGCAACGCCCGCACCATCGCTGATGCCGTGCTCCCGCCGGACGCGACCCGCGAGTTCCCGCTGGCCTACCCCTACACCACAGAGCTCCACCCCGATCACCCGGACTACGTCGCGGCACTCGCCGCCTTCTACGACGACGCGGCCGGGCAGCTCGCCGACCACCTCGGCGCCGGTCGCGACGTGGCGATCCTGTCGGAAGGTGACCCGTTCTTCTACGGCTCGTTCATGCATCTGTGGCGGCGGCTCAAGGACCGCTTCCCGGTCGAGGTCGTGCCCGGCGTCACCGGCATGTCCGGCTGCTGGACCAAGGCCGGGACGCCGATCACCTGGGGCGACGACGTGCTCACGATCCTGCCCGCGACGCTGCCGGCCGCTGACCTCGCGGCCCGCCTCGCCACGACCGACGCCGCCGTGATCATGAAGCTCGGCCGGCACCTGCCGAAGGTCCGCGCCGCCCTGCACGAGGCCGGCCTTCTGGCGCGTGCGGTCTACGTCGAGCGCGGGACCATGGCCGGCGAGCATGTCGTGCCGCTGGCCGACAAGCCGGACGACGCGGCCCCGTACTTCTCGATGGTGCTGGTGCCGGGCGAAGGGCGCCGGCCGTGAGCGGAAGCCTCGCGGTCATCGGCCTCGGGCCGGGCGATGCCGGGTTGCTCACCGCCTCGGCGCAGGCCGCGCTCGATGCGGCCGAGGACCTGATCGGCTACATTCCCTACGTCTCGCGCGTGCCGGATCGGCCCGGCCTGACGCGGCACGCCAGCGACAACCGCGTCGAGGTCGACCGCGCCCGCCATGCGCTGGAACTCGCAGCCTCCGGCCGGCGGGTGGCCGTGGTCTCGGGCGGCGATCCCGGCGTGTTCGCGATGGCAGCGGCGGTCTTCGAGGCGGTGGAGCACGGCGATCCGGCCTGGCGCCACCTCGCGATCACCGTCGAGCCGGGCATCACCGCGATGCTGGCGGCCGCCGCGCGCCTCGGCGCGCCGCTCGGCGGCGATTTCTGCGCGCTCTCGCTCTCGGACAATCTCAAACCGTGGGAGGTGATCACGGCGCGGCTCGACGCGGTGCTGCGCGCCGACTTCGTGGTCTCGCTCTACAACCCGATCTCGTCGGCGCGGCCCTGGCAGCTCGGCAAGGCCCTCGGGATCGCCGCCGAGATCCGCGACCCCGACACGCCGGTGATCTTCGCCCGGGCCGTCACCCGGCCCGACGAGGCGATCCGCGTGATGACGCTGGCCGAGGCCCGCGACGCGACCGCCGACATGGCGACGATGGTCATCATCGGTGCCTCGACCACCCGGCTGATCGAGCGCGGGCCGGGCGAGCGGCCGTTCGTCTACACGCCGCGCAGCGTCGCATGATCGCGGCCCGCGCCGACGAGCCGCTCGACGGCCGCGGCGGCATCGGCGACCGCGTCGACCATCGGCTTCCACGGCTGGCGGACGATCACCACCGGCAAGCCGAGTGTCCGCGCAGCGGCGATCTTTCCGTAGGTCGCCGCCCCCCCGGCATTCTTCGTGACGAGCACGTCGACCGACGCGTCGCGCATCAGCACGATCTCGGCGGCGGCGTCGAACGGTCCGCGCGCGCGGATCGCCGTGAGGCGCGGGACCGGCAGCGCATCCCCGAGCGGCTCGATCGTGCGCACGACGTAGTCGTGCTGCGGCGCGGCCGCGAAGGCCGCGACTTCCATGCGGCCGACCGTGAGGAAGACGCGGCGCGGAACGTCCCCCAGCGCCGCGACGCAACCGGCCACGGTGTCGACCTCGGTCCAGGCGTCTCCAGGCTTCCGCGTCCAGGCCGGGCGGCGGATCGCCAGGAGCGGGACGCCGGCAGCTTCCGCGGCCCCATAAGCGTTTCTACCGATGCGTGCGGCGAAGGGGTGGGTGGCATCGACAAGCCGGTCGATCGCCTGCTCGCGCAGGTAGCAAGCCAAGCCCTCCGGGCCGCCGAATCCGCCGATGCGGGTTGGAACCACGTCGACGACCGGCGCCGCGGTGCGCCCGGCCAGCGACAACGTGACGGAGAGGCCGGAATGGGGGAGAAGGCCGCGGACGAGGGCGCTGGCCTCCGTCGTGCCCCCGAGGATGAGGATCCGCATGGCCGCCTTGTCCGATAGGCCCGAACCGGTGTCGAGGCCCGATCCCTGGCTCGCGATCGTCGGCATCGGCGAGGACGGCCGCGACGGGCTCTCCCCCGCCGCCGGCGCGGCGCTCGACGGCGCCCGCGTGGTCTATGGCGGCCGTCGTCACCTCGCGCTCGCCGGCCCGCTCGACGCGGAGCTGCGAACCTGGCCGAGCCCGATCTCCGACGCCTACCCTGAAATTCTGGCACGGCGCGGGACGCCGACCTGCCTGCTCGCGACCGGCGACCCGTTCCACTACGGCATCGGCGCCGAGATCGCCCGGATCGTGCCGGCCGCCGAGATTCGGGCGTTTCCGCAGCCCTCGGCCTTCAGCCTCGCCTGCGCCCGCCTCGGCTGGCCGCTCGCCGAGTGCGCCTGCCTGACGCTGCACGGGCGGGCGCTCGCGCAGATCGTCCGCCACCTGCAGCCGAACGCCCGCCTGCTGGTGCTGTCCTGGGACGGCACGACGCCGGCGGCGGTCGCCGCGCTGATGACCGAGCGCGGTTTCGGCGCATCGCCGATCACCGTATGCGAGGCGATGGGCGGTCCGCGCGAGACTGTTCGGACCCGATGCGCGCGCGATTTCGACCTCGGCGACGTCGACGCCCTGAACACCCTGGCGATCGAGGTGGTGGGCGAGCCCGGCTGCCGGCCGGTCGGCCTCGCCCCGGGGCTCGACGATGCGTGGTTCGAGAACGACGGCCAGCTGACCAAGGCCGAGATCCGCGCGGTGACGCTGGCGGCGCTCCGCCCGCTCGCCGGCCAGCTGCTGTGGGACGTCGGCGCCGGCGCCGGCTCGATCGGCATCGAGTGGATGCTGCGCCATCCCGCGATGCGGGCGACCGCGATCGAAGCCCATCCGTCTCGCGTCGAGCGGATCGCCCGCAACGCGCAGACCCTCGGCGCCCCCGGGCTGACCATCGTCCACGGGGTGGCGCCGGATGCGCTGACCGGGTTGCCGGCGCCGGATGCGATCTTCATCGGCGGCGGCGTCTCCGCGCCGGGCCAGAATTTCAGGGTAGGCGTCGGAGATCGGGCTCGGCCAGGTTCGCAGCTCCGCGTCGAGCGGGCCGGCGAGCGCGAGG
>NZ_VRUV01000424.1:0-4010 GCF_008039455.1 Methylobacterium sp. WL116 | reverse complement strand
TAGACTTCCACGGCAAACATCCTGGGCCCCTCCCGAAAGAGAAGCCTCTCCACTGGCCGGCTTTTACCCCGGCCGCATCAGCACCCCGCCGACGCTCCAGTGGATGGTTTTGTCACCGCCCTACACATTCCTTAACGAAAATGGGGGAGGATGCGGGAATGCATCTCACATTTAACACCGCGATCCTGCTCAGCACCGTTTGGCTTACCGGCGTCGTCGAGTTCGCGGCTTGGTGCCATGAGGCGCCCGAAGCTGGCTTGTCAGGCGAATAGCCCTATTAGCTTCATCACGGCCCACCACGCTGCATAGCCCCACAAGGCGATGGTGACGATGAAAAAAACCAACATCAGCGCAAGCGCTGCCCAAGTCGCACAGCGTTGGCGCAATCGCTCAAACGGCGTGATTTGATCCGCCGGGATAGAGCCGTCTGCTTCCAGAACCATTGCTTCTACCGTCGGTGAGAAGTGTTTTATAGCGAAGCTTACGCGCGCCACTCCTCTAAACGCCAGACCGGGCAAAACCGTTCACACTGCTCAAAATACGCAGTATGCGTAGAAAACTTCCCTTTCGTAAGATCCCCGCCGCCTAGTTAGTGGTACTGCTATTGATCAGGGGCAGCAGCCGGATCTGCGATGGGGAACTCAGGGCCTTCTGCTCTGGCTTTGATGCTATGAGCTGCCCAATTTGCCGTCGTCCGACACCCGACGCACACAGATCGCAGGACGCGCAGATCACGGCCTGCTATGGCCAGATCGAACTTCTCCATCTTGATCCGCGCCGCTCTATTCGCCGCTTCGATATTCGGGAGCGCAGCGGTGGAGACTGAAATCTCTGGCAGGCTTTCAACTGATTTGAGGGTAGGTTGTGGGTGGATAGCAGCGACCCGCGTTTGGGCTATGGCTGGACTAGCGATAAATTGGACCGCGATCAGCACGACAACCGGAAGGCGCATCCTCGAAGCTCCGAGAGCTGCGGGTCACTGCGCCGCATACGATCAACGGCGCACGCCCGCCGATGACGCTGCTGCCTCATGGTTAATAAAAGCTTGTTGAGGCTGCGAACTCGTTCATTGGACTACCCAAGCTGCGCAAAATTTACGCCATTTGTGATGGCGCCTGCACCTCGCCATTCACCTCCATAAGGAGGATGCCTTACCGCTTCCGAGGCGACGCTTGCGCCGCATCCCTCGATAAGCGAGCCGCCCTTTGCCGAGCCATGTTGGTCTCAGCCACGTTCACCGGCGGCTCCTCAGCAGGCATGGAGATGGGTTGGCTCTGCCGCTTGGCGAAAGCCACTTCAGCTTGCTTCCACTCTTTGCTTTGATTTCCGGACACCTGTTGTTTCCTCGGATCACCGTTTGAGATTGGCTCGGATTTGCAAGGCCAGAAGCGCAACGGATGCAACGAGCCCCGACACGAAGACCATCATGAGTGCATTGTCGAAGCCGTTCGAAATGAGCACCGTGATCGACACGTAGGCCACCAGGAAGCCACCGATCCCCATAGCGAACCGTGCAACGTTCACTCCCGTGAGCCCTTCGCCTGCACGTGCTAGATCAGTGCTCCACCGGCTGCTCGACGAACGAGCGGATCCCGTCCTCGGCCACCGCATGCTCGAAAGCCTCGAAGGCATCTTCATCCGTTGCAAAGGCGCCAGTCCATGCCGTGTGACCACCTTCGTGGTCGACGATCTCCAGGGTCCATTCGTCCGCGGTGCCGGCGAACCGGTAGATGTGAACCTGCACCGTGACGCCGTCGCGAGTGACGCTACCGCCTAGCGGAGAGTCCTCAATCTTTTGGTCAAGAACGGCCACAGTACCTCTTCATCAGTTCGCGCTTCACTATCATGCCGGCAGGGTTATCTCAGGTTGAATGCATCCGCCCATTCGGCCTTGCGTTCACGCGGCACGAGGAAGAAGTCCCAAGTGGCGAAGTCCACAACTGCGTTCCAGACCGACTCCTCAACAAGATTTCCGAACAGGTCGGCACAGAGATAGCCGTGCGCTTCGGCAAAATCGAACAAGCTTCGGCGTTCGTGCCCATAAAACCCGTATCCCGCCCAGCCATACTCAACGCTGACGATGGGACGGTGGCGGGCAAGAACGGCCGTCGCCCCTGAGAGTGCATCGATCTCGGCTCCCTCGATGTCCATCTTGATGAACGCGAGATGATTGAGGTGTGCCAGGGTGTCGTCGAGCGTCTCGACCACGACGCGGATCGATTTCGTCGGCATATCTGGACGGCTAAAAAAATGTGCACGTAGGCCGCTTTCGGCGAGCGACTCCGCAACAACGAAATCAGTTTCACCTCTTTCTCGCGACACGGCGGCCTCGCGGATGTGGACACGGGGCGTTGCCTGAAAGCGCTTCCGGAGTGCCTTCGCAAGGTGCGGGATCGGCTCAAAGGCGTAGACCGCGCCGTTCTCACCAACCAAATGTGCAATTTGCCCCAGATGCTCGCCAGAATGGGCCCCGAGATCAACTGCTACATCACCCGGCTTGAGGAACCGTCGATAGCCCTCCGTCAGGACCATTTCATAGTTGATTGTCTGGCCGGTTAGTTGAACGAGCTTGATAGCGTGTGCCGCCGCGATTGCTGGATGCATAGAGATTGTTTCTTCCACTTCATCCTAGGTCGTCGGATCACCTGCGCCTAGGTTCGTTGGCAGGACGGCTCCCACATCGATTGGCCGTCTCCTTCAGTTTGCGCCTTCCGGATCCTCGCGGTGCCGCACGTAGCCCTGGCTGACCAGCGTCTGGTTGATCCGCTACCACGCGCGAAGCAGGTGCCCGCCAGCCAGCACTAGGACGATGAGGGTCACCGCCGATATGCCGAACTTCCGCGCCGTCTCGGTCGCGGGGTAGATGCCGCGCCGCTTGGTCGTTCGGGGTCTGAAGACCACGATCTTTGGATCTGAAAGGTGCTGGGTTAGGCTGTCGGGTAGCCTGCGCTTTGATCGCCGCCTGAGCATGGTTGGCTTTCTACGACCGCTTCGCCTTGCCGAGCACGGGATGTATCAGAGATCAGGCACGTCCGCGTCGAGCCAGTCCGCCGCCGCTTTCAAGTTCTGAAACTTGTGCGCCTCGCTCGTGAAGGGCGCGGGATAGGGTGGGCTATCGGCAAGCGGTTCGGCTGTCCAATCGCCTTCGTACCCGTCTCGCGACACATCGCGGACCAAGCTGCCGACCACGGCGCCGTCGAGGATGAGGTCGAAACTGCCGGGGGCGAGGCGTTTGAGGCTGTAGGGCATCGACATCTCCAAGAGCAAAGGCGCACGACGAAACCGCCTCTGCCTTGCTGGGCGCGTGGAACCAGCCGTGCGACATGCCGCCGCTTACAAGCCGATCATATCTGATGAGGATTGCTTCCGCCGTGCTTCCGCGGTTCAGCAGAAACGACAAAGGCCACCCGAAGGCAGCCCTTAAGTCGCTCTATAAATGAGAGAAATTGGAGCGGGCGAAGGGATTCGAACCCTCGACCCCAACCTTGGCAAGGTTGTGCTCTACCCCTGAGCTACACCCGCTCACAATGCTGGCCCGCTGGAAACTCTCGTGCCCGGCGGCCCCGGCGGCGCTCTCTAAACACCATTCCAACCGGCGTTGCAAGCGCCGGCTGCGAGGATTTTTCGCGTCCGTCCGATCTCACCAGAGATCGGCGGGCGGACGGCCGTCGCGGATCTCGCGCAGGCGTTCCACCGTCGCGCGGGTGGTCGCGTCCGGCAGGGCGTCGAGGGCGAAGAAGGCGCAGGCCGCGATCTCGCGGTCGGGCCGCTTCTCCCCGAGCACCGTGAAGGCCGGGGCGACGTAGAGGGCGACGTGGTCGCGCGGCGAGGCCGCGCGGTTGCGGTAGAAGCCGTGCAGGCGCAGCCCGACCGCGGGATCGACGGCGATCTCGGCTTCCTCGCGGAACTCGCGCGCCATCGCCTCCGGCGCGGTCTCGCCGCGCTCGACGCCGCCGCCCGGCAGCTGCCAGCCGCTGACGTAGGTGTGGCGCACGAGGCAGACCCGGCCC
>NZ_VRUV01000423.1:0-4015 GCF_008039455.1 Methylobacterium sp. WL116 | reverse complement strand
CGCGGTGACAAGCCCGGTCGCGCGCTGCACGAGGCGGCGCGCCACCGGCACGAGGCCCTCGGGCACCAGCAGCACGAAGCCGACGAGCACGATCCCAAGGCCGAGATTGGGATCGAGCATCGACTGTCCGCCCGCGGTGATGATCAGCGCCTGGATCAGCACCGCCCCGAGCATCGGACCGATCAGGGTGCCGAGACCCCCGACGAGGACGAAGATGATCACCTGCGCCGACATCGACAGGCCGAACACCGTCGGACTGATGAAGCCGCCCCAGTTGGCGTAAAGGCAGCCGGCGAGCCCCGCGATCCCGGCTGAGATCGTGAAGGCGAGGAGCTTGTAGAGGCGCGGGTCGTACCCGATCAGCTGCGCGCGGGTCTCGTTTTCGCGGATCGCGACGACCACGCGGCCGAAGCGGCTCGCTAGGATGGCGCGCAGCAGCACGTAGACGCCGATCAGCGCGCCCATCGCCACGCCCCACAGGCCCTCGATGTCGAGCGGATCGCCGGGATCTCCGATCGGATTGATCACCGGGACCGCCGGGATACCGTTAAAGCCTCCGAGCTCCGCCTGGCCGATGCGGTACTGGCTGCCCGAGGTGGCGTTGAACAGCTGGAACAGGATCACCGAGACGGTGAGCGTGATGACGCCGACATAAGCGTCGCTGATCCGCCCGAAGAACATGAAGTAGCCGAGGGCGGCCGCAAACAGCATGGGCACCGCGATGGCGATCAGGATCGGCAGCGTGCTGTCGCCGAGATTGATCACCGAGACGGCATAAGCGTAGCCGCCCAGGCCTAAAAACGCCGCCTGCCCGAACGACATGATGCCGCCGTAGCCCCAGACGAAGCCCTGGCTCAGCGCGAACATCGCGAGCGCGGCGAACCCCGTCATCTGTACGAGGCCGAAGCTGTCGGTGAGGTGCGGCGCGCCGACGAGCAGGGCGAGGCCGCAGACCAGAACCGTGAGGAAGCCGGCGGCGCTCGCGAACCGTCCGGAGCGGGAGACCATGGGGTTCATAGGCTGCGCCTCAGGAAGCGGCCAGTGATGCCCTGCGGCAGCACGCGGATCAGCAGGATCGCGGCCAGCAGCAGCACCACGTCGCCGATGACCGGCGTGGTCCGGAAGGCGACGAGTTCGTTGATCGTGCCGAACAGGCCGGAAGCCAGCCCCGTGCCGGTGATGATCGCCGGACCGCCGCCGAGCACGGTGATGAAGGCGCGAGCGATGTAGGCGGCGCCCATCGCCGGCGAGACGCCGGAGATCGGCGCGAGGACGCCGCCGGCGAGCCCGGCGAGGCCTGCGCCGAGTGCGAAGGTCGCCATGTAGATCTGGTCCGGCGAGACGCCGAGTGCGGCGGCCATCTTCGGGTTCTGCATGGTCGCGCGCAGGATCAGCCCGAAGCGGGTCAGCCGAAGCAGCGCCAACATGCCGCCGAGCGCGGCAAGCGCGACCGCG
Source organism: Methylobacterium sp. WL116 (assembly GCF_008039455.1). Taxonomy (NCBI): domain Bacteria; kingdom Pseudomonadati; phylum Pseudomonadota; class Alphaproteobacteria; order Hyphomicrobiales; family Methylobacteriaceae; genus Methylobacterium; species Methylobacterium sp. WL116. The sequence goes on along the minus strand of NZ_VRUV01000423.1, from coordinate 2,560 downwards.
ATGATCACGAGGCTGTAGAGGCTCGCGCCATACCGCCCGATCTCGAAGCTGCCGACCGGCGTCGAGACCCCGCGCACGACGTTGCCGTAGAGCGTGGTCACGAGGCCGATCAGCCCGAGGCTGATGCCCCAGGTGGCGAGCATCGTGTCCATCATCCGCCCGTACAGGAAGCGGATTACGGTGCGCTCGATCACGAGGCCGATCAGGCCGACGACCAGCGGCGGCAGCACGAGCATCGCCACCCAGACGTTGATGCCGGCATCGACCGCCACGACCGCGGTGTAGGCGCCGAGCATCATGAACTCGCCGTGGGCGAGGTTGATGATCCGCATCATCCCGTAGATTACGCCGAGACCGAGCGTGATCAGCGCCAGCGTGGCGATACCGGTCAGAACGTTGAACCCGAGGAGCCCGACGAGATCCATGCCGGGTCAGCCCTTGAGGTCGGGGGTGAACTGCTTGTTGGTCTTGGGGTTCTTCAGGAGGTCGCAGGCGCCGCCTGTGTCCGACGGGAACTGGTCGGGGAAGGTGGCGAGCAGCTCCCAGGCCTTGTCCTTGGGACGCGCGAGGTAGGTGTTGCGGATGGTGTGGTGGGTCGCCCCATCCATCGTCACCTTGCCTGTGGGGCCTTCGTAGGAAATGCCCGATTCCAGCGCAGCGACGACCGCGTCGCGCTCCACCGAGCCGGCCTTCTTCACCCCTTCCGCCCAGAGCATGATGCCGTCGTAGGTGGCGGTGTCTAGCTCGCCGAGATCGGTGAGCTCGGCGCCGAACTTGGCCTGCATCCCCTTCACGAAGTCGATGCTCTTCTGCGCCGGCAGGTTGTTGTACCAGCCGTAGCAGGTGACGATGCCGTTGGTGGTGGAAGTGTCCATGGTGGTCAGCTCGTCGCCGAGACCGAACACGCTGGCGCCCATCGGAATCTTGCCCTTCATGCCGGCGGCGTCCCACTGGCGGTAGAAGCCGGAATGGTTGGCGCCGACCAGCGCCGAGAGCACCAGCTCCGGCTGCGCCTGCTGGATGCGGCTGATGGCGGAGGAGAAGTTCGTCACGTCGAGGGGGAAGAAGTCGGTGCCAGCGACCGAGCCGCCGCCGTCCTTCATGAACTTCGTCATCCAGTTCGCGGTGATGTGGCCGTAATTGTAGTCGGCGGCGACGATGTAGGCTTTCTTACCCCAGTTCTTCAGCGCGTAGTCGACCGTGTGGTTGACCGTCTGGGCCGGGGTCGAGCCGGTGCAGAACACGTTGCGGTCGCAGACGCCGCCCTCGTACTGGGTGTTGTAGAAGTAGAGGGTCTTGGAGCGTCCGAAGATCGGCCGGATCGCCTCCCGCGAGGCCGAGGTGATCCCGCCCTGGATGACGTCGACCTTCTCCTTCAGCGCCAACTGCTGCGCATATTGCGTGTAGAGCTGCATGTTCGACTGGGTGTCGTAGGCGATGATCTTCACGGGGCGCCCAAGCAGACCGCCGGTCTTGTTGATCAGATCGACCGCGTATTCGGTCGTCTCGATCATGCGCCTGCCTTCCAAGCCGAGCGCGCCGGTGCCGTCGAGCAGGCTCCCGAGCTTGATCGGCTCGGCGGCCAAGCCGTTGCGAGCGAAGAACGGCATCGCCACGGTGCCCGCAGCCAACGCACCGATCCGGAGGGCACCGCGCCGGCTGATGCTGTGGTAGTTCATGATAAGCCGCTCCGTTTCCGCGCCGGCCGCGATCCGGTGCCGGGGACGAGCAGGGCTTGGCAAGACCGATGCCAACAATTCCAACAAATCGCACATGCCTGCGTAAGCCGAGATCCGAGCTGACCCGGGTGCGGGTGCTGACCCGCGATCCCGCCAAGGCCCAATTCCCCGCCGGGGTCGAGGTCGCGACGGGCGACCTCCTCGACATCGACGCGCTGCGCCGGGCCTTCGTCGGCGTGCGCACGCTGTTCCTGCTGAATGCGGTGACCGGCGACGAGTTCACCCAGGCGATCGTCACCCTCAACCTCGCGCGCGAGGCCGGCGTCGAGCGGGTCGTCTACCTGTCGGTGTTCGGGGCCGACCGCGCCGTCGAGGTGCCCCACTTCGCGGTGAAGTTCGGGGCCGAGCGCATGCTGCGGCAGATGGGCTTCGGCGCCACGATCCTGCGCCCGACCTACTTCATCGACAACGAGGCGATGATCCGGGACGTGATCGTGGACCACGCGGTCTACCCGATGCCGATCGGCGGCAAGGGCGTCGCCATGGTCGACGCGCGCGACATCGCCGAGATCGCCGCGATCGCGCTGATCCGCCGCGACGCGGCGCCGGGCCCGCTGCCGGTCGAGACCATCAACCTCGTCGGGCCGGACACGCTCACCGGCGCGGGCCTCGCCGCGATCTGGAGCGCGGTGCTCGGCCGCCCGGTCGCCTACGGCGGCGACGATCCGAGCGGGTTCGAGCAGGCCATGGCCGGCACCATGCCGCGGTGGATGGCCTACGAGATGCGCCTGATGGCCGAGCGCTTCGTCGGCGACGGCATGATCCCGGAGGCCGGCGACCGCGAGTGGCTGACCGCGATCCTGGGCCGCCCGCTGCACGCC
>NZ_VRUV01000422.1:0-4023 GCF_008039455.1 Methylobacterium sp. WL116 | reverse complement strand
CCGCCGGGGCGGGGCCGGTAGTCTGCGCCTGCCACGGGGTCGGGCTCGACGTCATCACGGCGACCATCGCGGGCGGAGCGGGCTCCGTCGAGGCGGTGGGCGCGGCCTGCAAGGCCGGCACGAATTGCGGCTCGTGCATCCCTGAGATCCGCAAGCTGCTGCCGGAGGCGCTTGCGCGCGACGCCGCGTAGCATCAGGTTCGTCCGTGACCCTGCCGAGATCCAAGCCGACCCTCATGAGCACGCCCCGCCAGCCGCGCGAGACCCGCGCCGGCCTCGAGCCCCTCGCCGTCCTACCCGTCTTCGTGCCGCTGCAGGGGAAGCGCGCGGTGCTGGCCGGCTCGAACGGCGGCGCGCCCTGGAAGGTGAAGCTGCTCGCCGCCGCTGGCGCCCACGTCGACGTCTACGCCGCCGAGCCGAGCGAGGAGATGCGCAACGTTCCGGGCGAGATCGTCGCCGGCAGCGTGACCCTGCACGAGCGGGCCTGGACGCCGGACGACCTGTGGGGCTCGGCCTTCTGCATCGGCGCGATGGAGGACGAGGCCGAGTGCGTCGCCTTCGTCGCGGCCGCGCGCGGCACCGGCGCCATCGTCAACGCCGTCGACCGGCCGCATCTCTGCGACGTGAAGTTCGGCGCCATCGTCAACCGCTCGCCGCTGGTGGTGGGCATCTCGACGGAAGGCGCGGTGCCGGTCTTCGGGCAGACCGTGCGGGCGCGCATCGAGGCGATGCTGCCGCGCGGGTTTTCGCGTTGGGTCGCGGCGGCGCGGGACTGGCGCGAGGGCGTCACCGCCCGCTTCCACGGGTTCAGCGAGCGCCGCGGGTTCTGGGAGCGCTTCTCGGATCTGGCCTTCGCCGAGCCCGACCGGGCCCCGACGCAGGCCGACCTCGACAGGCTGCTCGCGCAGACCGAGGCCGCGCCGAAGGGCGGGGCGGTGACGCTGGTCGGCGCCGGGCCGGGCGATGCCGAGCTGCTGACGCTGAGGGCGCTGCGGGCCCTGCGCAACGCCGACGTCATCCTCTACGACGACCTCGTCGCCCCCGAGATCCTGGACTACGCCCGCCGCGAGGCGCGCACGATGCTGGTCGGCAAGACCGGCCACGGCCCTTCCTGCCGCCAGGACGACATCAACGCGCTGATGGTCTCGCTCGCCAAGTCCGGCAAGCAGGTGGTGCGCCTCAAGTCCGGCGACCCGCTGATCTTCGGGCGCGCCGGCGAGGAGATCGAGGCCTGCCGGCAGGCCGGCATCCCCGTCGCCGTGGTGCCCGGGATCAGCGCGGCGCAGGGCGCGGCCGCCTCCCTCGGCGTCTCGCTCACCCACCGCGACGCGGCGCGCCGCCTGCAATACGTGACCGGCCACGACCGCCGCGGCGCGCTGCCGGACGACCTGAACTGGGGCGCGCTCGCCGACCCTTCGGTCACCACCGTGGTCTACATGCCCAAGCGCACCCTGCGGGTGCTGCTGGACCGCGCGGTGGCCGAAGGCTTGGCACCGGCGACGCCCGCTCTGGTGGTGTTCAACGCGACGCGGCCCAACCAGGCGGCGCTGCGGGGCACGGCGGCCGATCTCGCGGAGCGGGTCGAGGCTTCGCTGCTCGAAGGACCGGCGATCCTGATGGTGGGCGACGCGCTCAAGGAACAGAGTGTCGCGGACTGCGTCGAGCAGGCGCAGATCGCGATCTAGACCCGGCCGCTTCCCGTCTGCGACCAGCCCGATCGTGACGCCGGACGCATCGTGAGGGCGTCGCGCGGGCACCTGCTGAACCGGGTTCCAGGCCAGGGAGGCGCACGACGGAACGCGGGCCTGAGGCAAAGCGCCGGGGGCCTCCGAGGTGCCCCGACCTTGCCTCCCGCGGCCGCCCATGCTGTTCCAGCGGCCGTCGCGAGAAGGTCACCTCCATGCGCCGCGCCCTCCTGCCCATCATCGCCTTCGTGCTCGGTTTCGTCGGGCTCACGGCGGCGGCCGTGTTCACGCTGATGCCGGAGCGGACGGAGGTGGCGGCCTCGAGCGTCGGCGGGCCGTTCGCGCTGATCGACCAGGACGGCAAGGCGGTCACCGAAGCCGACTTCGCGGGCGCCACGCACCTCGTGTTCTTCGGCTTCACCCACTGCCCCGACATCTGCCCGACCACGCTGCAGCAGATCTCGGACGTGCTGGCGGCGTTGGGGCCGAAGGCCAAGGCGATGAAGGTCGCCTTCATCACCGTCGATCCCGAGCGGGACACGCCGGCGAGCCTCAAGGCCTACCTGTCGAGCTTCGATCCGCGGATCGCCGGGCTCACCGGCAGCCCGGCGCAGGTGGCGGCGGCCGTGAAGGCCTATCGTGCCTACAGCCGCAAGGTGCCGGGCAAGGACGGCGACTACACGATGGAGCACACCGCGCTGGTCTACGTGATGGACGGCAGGAACCGCTTCCTTGGCGCGCTCAACCTGATGCGCCCGGCCGACGAGACCGCGGCGGAGCTCGCGCGGCGGATCTGAGCATCCGGCGCGGGCCTCACGCCGCCGGGCGCCGCGGACGCAGCAGGCCGCTGCGCGAGGTGCGCGACAGCCCGTGCTCGGTCTTGTTCCAGCGCGAGGGCGCGCGGACGAACTCGATCACCGCGAGCCACGCGGCGACGCTGACCAGGGCGAAGTAGAGCAGCATCCCGGGCACGAACCACAGCAGGTCCCACCAGCCCCGGCGGATGCAGCCGAGCGCCGCCGGCAGGACCAGGGCCGCGGATCCCGCCAGGAACAGGGTGATCGCGACGGCGAGCGGCAGGTTCGGCCAGGGCTCGGGCGCGGCCGGGATCTCCTGGAGCAGGAAGTCGGCGCCCGCCCAGACGAGGAAGATCGGATAGACCAGGGCCGAGGCGACGGCGCCGGGCAGCAGCGTCACGGCGCAGAGCGCGTCGAGGCGCCCGAGCTGCCGGCAGGTCTCGGCGGGGCGGCGGCCGTAGGTGACGGTGGTCTGCAGGAACCCCTTCATCCAGCGGACGCGCTGGTGCAGCCAGGCCGGCAGGTTGTTCGGCGCCTCCTCGATCGTCGCGCTCGGCAGGTCGCCGACCTCGTAGCCGGCGCAGGCCAGCCGCATCCCGAGATCGGCATCCTCCGTGACGTTGCGCGCGTCCCAGCCGTGCAGCTTGCGCAGCACCTCGGTGCGCACGTGCATCGAGGTCCCGCCGAGCGGCATCGGCAGGCGCCACTGCGCCAGCGCCGGATTGAGCACGTCGAACAGGCCCGCATACTCGATGGCGAAGCACCGGGCGATCCAGGAATCCTCCGCGTTGTCGATCACCAGCCGGCCCTGGAGGCAGGCGGTGCGGGCGGGCGCCCGCGCGAAGATCTCGGCGGCGAGCCGGAGCTGGCCGGGATCGGGCACGTCCTCGGCGTCGTAGACCACGAGCAGCTCGCCGCGGGCGAGCGGCAGGGCGACGTTGAGCGCCCGCGGCTTCGTCCGCGGCCGGCCGTCGGGCACCGCGATCACCTCGAAGCGGGCGGGCAGGGGGACCTCCGCCAGCGCGGCGATGGTGCCGGCATCGTCGGCCTCGACGACGAACTTCAGGTCGAGCTTGGCCGCCGGATAGTCGAGCCGGGCCAGCGCCGAGACGAGCCGCGGCACCACGCGGGCCTCGCGATAGAGCGCCACGAGGACGGTGTAGGTCGGCAGGTCGCGGTCGCTAAGGGGCGAGGCGATCGGCGGCGGAACGATCGGGACGCCGACGAACACGGCGCCGACGCGGAAGATCGCCATCACCAGGAACAGCGTCTGCGCCGCCACGACCAGGATCACCGCGAGGAACGGGGGCAGGGCCTCGAACACCACGATGCCGGCGCACGCCACGAGCGCGACCAGCGCCAGGGCCGGCCCCAGGGGACGGCTGCCGAAGGCCCAGTCCGGCGCCTTCGCTTCGAGGTCGTCGACCGCGTAGCCGGCGATGGCCTCGGGGATCGCCGCGAACAGGGCCGCGCGCAGGCGGGTCGGGCTCGTCACCGCCGGCATCCGCCCGCGCGGGCTGCGCCCGGCGAGCAGCTCGGCGA
>NZ_VRUV01000421.1:0-4023 GCF_008039455.1 Methylobacterium sp. WL116 | reverse complement strand
GCGCGGCGCAGGCCGGCAGCGTCGCCGCCAGGACGAGGAAGCCGGCCGCCCGGAGCAGGCCGCTCATTCCTGCGGCGCCGCGCGCACCGCCCGCTCCGATTCGAGCGCGGCGAGCAGGATGCAGAGCGCGATCCCTTCCGCCGCCTCCCGGACCTCGGACAGGCTCGGATAGGACGGCGCCAGCCGCAGCGCCGCGTCGCGGGGGTCGCGGCCGTAGGGGAAGGTCGCGCCGGCCGGCGTCAGGCCGATGCCGGCGCCCTTGGCCAGCTCGACGATGCGCTCGGCGGTGCCGACGCCGGCGTCCACGCTGACGAAGTAGCCGCCCTCGGGCCGGCTCCAGGCCACGTCCGTCCCGGTCAGGTGCCGCGCGAGCGCCTCGGTGACGGCGGAGAACTTCGGGGCGAGGAGCTCGCGCTGGCGCTCCATGTGGGCGGTGAGCCCCGCCGCGTCGCGCAGGAAGCGGACGTGCCGGAGCTGGTTCAGCTTGTCCGGGCCGATCGTGCGCTTGCCCGCCCGCGCGAGGTACCAGCGTACGTTGTCGGGGGAGCCGGCGAAGAAGGCCAGACCCGCGCCGGCGAGCGTGATCTTCGAGGTCGAGGCGAAGATGAAGGCGCGGTTCGGATGCCCGGCCGCCCGGCAGGCTTCCAGGATGTCGGGGATCGCGTGGTGCTCGGGCGTGAGGTGGTGGACGGCGTAGGCGTTGTCCCAGAACAGGCGGAAGTCCGGGGCGCCGGCCTTCATCGCGGCGAGCCGCCGGACGGTCTCCTCCGAATAGATCTCGCCGGACGGGTTCGAGTATTTCGGGACGCACCACATCCCCTTCACCGCCGGGTCGGCGACGAGGGCCTCGACCACCTCCATGTCCGGCCCGTCCGGCGTCATCGGCACCGGCAGCATGCGGATGCCGAATTCCTCGCACAGGGCGAAGTGGCGGTCGTAGCCCGGCACCGGGCAGAGGAAGGCCGGCGCCTCCTCGCGCGACCACGGGCGCTCCGAGCCCGGCACGCCCTTTAGCATCGCCCAGACGATGCAGTCGTGCATCACGGCGAGGCTCGCGTTCTCGGCCACCACCACCTGCTCCGCGGGCACGCCGAGCAGCGCCGGCCCGAACAGCGCGCGCGCCTCCGCAAGGCCCTGCAGGCCGCCGTAGTTGCGGGCATCCTCCCCCGACGCCGTGGTGTGGTCGCCGTTGCCGGGCAGCGCCAGCATGCCCGACGCGAGGTCGAGCTGCTCGGGCGAGGGCTTGCCCCGGGTCATGTCGAGCTTGAGCCCGCGGGCGCGGAACGCTTCGTAGGCGCCCTGCGCCTGCGCGTAGCGCGCGGCCAGTTCGGCGGGGGACAGATCTGCGAGTGCGGTCATCGGGAAGGCGCCGGGTTGTTCGGATGTCGGGCGTGTCATAGGCCGATCCGTGTGCGAGCGCACGCGAAAGGCGCGTCGGCGACGCCGTCGAACCCCGACCGGGCTTTCCAGGTGCCGGACGGCTGGGCTAGGTTCGCGGCGAGGGGGTGCTCGCTCCGAGAGCGCCATGATCGACGACGTCTTCACCTATGGCGGACAGGCCCTGGGTTTCTTGGCGATCGGCCTGTGGGCCTGGCTCGCCCTGACCGCACCGTCGCTGCAGGCCTGGATCCTGGCACGCTACGAGGACGAGCTGCGTCTCGGCGCCGCGCCGTCGGCGCCCGCGCGCCCGGACCGGATGGGGCTCGTCGCCGGCGGCGTGACGATGGTCGCGATCCTGTGCCAGTCGATCGGGTTCGCGATCCCGGACTGACCGGGCGCCACCCCGCTCAGCGTCTCCCGAACAGCCGCTCGATGTCGTGGCGGCCGAGGGCGACGTAGGTCGGGCGGCCGTGGTTGCACTGGCCGGAATTCGGCGTCGCCTCCATGGCGCGCAAGAGCGCGTTCATCTCCTCCGGGCGCAGGCGCCTTCCGGCGCGGATCGAGCCGTGGCAGCTCATCCGCGACAGTACCGCGTCGAGGCGCCGCCCGAGCGGGCCGTCCTCCAGGGCCCCGGCCCCGCCCTCCTCGACCCCGCTGTCGTCCAGCGCGTCGAGGATGTCGGCGACGAGGTCGCGCACCGAGGCGCCGGCCAAAGCCGCGGGCACCGCGCGCACCAGCAGCGCCCCGGGGCCGAACGCTTCCAGCGTCAGGCCGAGCCGGTCGAGCTCGGGGGCGGCCGCGGCCAGCCGCTCGGCGGCCTCGGGCGCCATCTCGATCACGTCGGGGATCAAGAGGCCCTGGCGCAGGATGCCGCCCGCCGCGCGCTCGCGCTTCATCCGCTCGTAGACGAGGCGCTCGTGCGCCGCGTGCTGGTCGACGATCACCACGCCGTCGCGGGTCTGCGCGACGATGTAGGTCTCGTGCAGCTGCGCCCGCGCGGCGCCGAGGGGATGGTCGAGGGCATCCTCGGCGCCATCGAGGCTGCGCAGGTCGGCCGCGGGCGGCGCCAGGTCGGCCATCGGATCCGGAAAGGCGTCGGCCGCGCCGTCCGGCGCCAGCGGTGCCTGCGCCGCCTCGCCGAAGCCGTGCGGCCGATCCGGCGCCGGCCGGTGGAAGCCGGACGGGGCCGCGACGGACGGGGTGCCCGGGCGGAACAGGCCGGTCCGCGCGCTCTGGAACAGGCTCGGGCTCGCCGTCCCGCCATGCTGCGTCAACGGGATGCCGCCCGAGGGACGCAGGGCCTCGAGGGTGCGGGCCGCCACGCCGGTCGAGGCCCGCGCCCCGCCGCGGCGCAGCGCCTCGTGGATCGCGCTGACGACGAGCGCCCGCACCAGCCCCGGATCGCGGAACCGCACCTCGGTCTTGGCCGGGTGGACGTTGACGTCGACGAGGCCGGGCTCGCAGGCGATCGCCAGCCCGAGCACCGGATGCCGGTCGGAGCGCAGGGTGTCGGCGTAGGCGCCGCGCACCGCGCCGAGCAGCAGGCGGTCGCGCACCGGCCGGCCGTTCACCGTGAAGTGGATGTGGTTGGCCGCGCCGCGGTGGAAGGTCGCCAGCCCGACATGGCCGGTGAGCGAGAAGCCCTCCCGCGCCATCGCCACCGGCAGGGCGTTCGCGGCGAAGTCCGATCCCAGCACCTGCGCGAGCCGGGCGAGGCTCGCGGTCGCGTCGTCCGGCTCGGCCCCGGCGAGGGCCGGCAGCACCAGCGGCGTGCCGTTCTCGCTCGTCAGCGTGAAGCGGATCGCGGGCTGCGCCACCGCGAGCCGGCGCAGGATGTCGGAGACCGCCGCGCTCTCGGCGCGGTCGGATTTCAGGAACTTCAGCCGCGCCGGCGTCGCCGAGAACAGGTCGGTGACCTCGATTCGGGTGCCGCGCGCCGCCGGCGCCGGGCGCACCGCGCCGCGCAGGCCCGCCTCGACGGTGAGCGCCGCGCCCGAATCCGCGTCCGCCGTGCGGGTGGTGATCGACAGCCGCGAGACCGCGCCGATCGAAGGCAGCGCCTCGCCGCGGAAACCCAGCGTGTCGATCCGGGTCAGGTCGCCGCCCGGCAGCTTCGAGGTGGCGTGGCGCTCGACGGCGAGCAGCAGGTCGTCCGGCGACATGCCGGCGCCGTCGTCGACCACCCGGATCAGCCGCCGGCCGCCGGCCTCGATCGTCACCGCGATGCTGCGGGCGCCGGCATCGATCGCGTTCTCGACCAGCTCCTTGACCGCCGAGGCCGGCCGCTCGACCACCTCGCCCGCGGCGATGCGGTCGACGAGGACCGGGTCGAGACGGCGGACGGGCTGCGGGGCGGACATGTCCGGCCGCTTATAGACCCTGCCCGCGCCTCGATCCATCGGCGGCGGCGATCCGCCGGTGGATCCGGTCTCCTCCGATGCTCCGCCGCCCCGTGCCGTTGACGCTGCATTAACCACGCCCGGCTAGCCTTCGTTAACCACGCGGAAGCGGTGCGACGGTCGTCTTCGCACGCGCCCAGCCAGGGGAGTCGGGATCCGGTGCTGGGCTTGGAGGGCGAGGGGCATGCGCGACGGGAGGCGGGCCTTGCCTGCGGCCTCGCGCTGCTGCTCGCGGGCCTGCCGG
>NZ_VRUV01000420.1:0-4034 GCF_008039455.1 Methylobacterium sp. WL116 | reverse complement strand
CCTGGCAGCTGCCGAGGGCGAGCAGGATGCAGGCACCGAGGAGGGACAGCCGCATCCGGCCGACCTCATCACCGATGGGCCGACGTCGCGGACGCACGGTCGGCGAGAGCGGGATCAAGGCGGCGCGCCGGACGACCGGATCAGGATCGGCCGTGCTTGCACGAATTCCGGAAGGCCTTGCGCGCCTTGCCGTGCAGGCCCTGCTTGTCGGCCTGCATCGAGCATTCCTTCGATCGCGCGGTGCGATCCGCCTTCGGCGCCGCGGGCTTGCTCCCCGGTGCGGTGGGATTGGCCGCCGGTGCGGTGGCCGCCGACCCCGGCACCGCGCCGGGCGCGTTCGCCGTGCCCTGCGCACGTGCGGGGGCGACGAGGAGAAGGCTGCTGGCGACCAGCGAGGCGGCGAGACCGAGCTTCATGATGGTAGGCTCCCGTGAGGCGGCTGAAACGGATCCGCCCGGCCCGGCGTTCCGCCCCACACGGATCGTTGATCGACGCGTTTGCGCGGGTTCTGCGACTCCGGTCCGATTCGAACGCCGTTCGGTCATTCTTCGGCAACCTGTCTGCCGCACCATGCCTTCACTGCCTCGGCAGCCAGCAGATCTGCCCGATCCGCTGCGGCGGCCCTGCCTGCCCTCTCGGGCAGGGTCGCCTCCCCGGGCCTGGCGCGACGCTCCCCCGGCCCTTCCGTCCCGATCGTCTGTCACGGCTCCGAGACTTCGGGGGCGGCGCCTTCGCCGTCCTCCGTGCCGTCGCGGCCGGCCTCGGGCGGGGCTTCCTCCATCTCGGTGGTCTGCAGCCAGGTCATCAGGCGCTGCAGGCTGTCGAGGGACGGTTCCTCGGGGCGAGCGGTGGCGAGCGCCGCGCGGACTTCGCGCAGAAACGCCTCGGCATCGTCATCGGACATCGCGGCTCAACACGGTTGATGCCATTCCCGGTCGCTCATCGGAGACGATGACGGAGCCCGGCAGCCGTTGGCCGGGGGCTCGTCGCCCGTTGCGCCGAACGCCGTGGATACCGCGTTCGGGCCTGTGCGGGGACGGAACGCGACGCCCCGGCGCCGCGGATCCCATGGGGTCAGGACGTCGACCACTCGCGCTTGACCTCCTCGGCCGGCCGGTCGAGGCGGACGGTGTCGCCCTCGACCGCCTGGACGAAGTCGACCGGGATATAGTGGTGCAGGCCCCCGGCGGCCGCGTCCTTCTTCGTCAGCTTAATCTCGCCCTTGTCGACGTGATCGACCGTGCCGACGTGGGCTCCGTCCGAGCCGACGACCTCGGCGTGTTCCTTGATCTGCCCGACGTCGACCATGCGTTTTCTCCCATAATACGGCTGTCTCAACGGGATGCGCCGCGTCGATGTTCCTCGTTCACGCTCCCGGCACAGGCCGTCGATCGGGCATGAACTGTCGATCGGGCCGTCCTGACGCTGGCTGGCTCCGGCGGAACTGTCCCGGGCGGATGCGGTTGCGCTCATCACAGGCCTACGGACGGGGTGAGGTTCATCGTGCGCGACTGCAAGCGACCGTCACGCCGGAGCCTGCTGCGATCCGGGGGCGGCGTCGTCGCCGGCACGCTGCTCGGGATGACGGCCGCCGCGGGTGCGGAGAGCGAGGCGGGAGGGCCGGCTGTGACGGAGACGGGCCGGCGCGCGAAGTCCCTCGACACCGACTACTTCAAGGGCATGTACGCCACCGAGGCCGATCCCTGGCAGTTCGCCTCGAGCGCCTACGAGCGTGCCAAGTACCAGGCGACGCTCGCCGCCCTGCCCCGGCACCGCTACGCGTCCGCCCTCGATGTCGGCTGCTCGATCGGGGTGTTCACGCACCAGCTCTGTCAGCGCTGCGATGCCGTGGTCGGGCTCGACGTGGTTCCCTCCGTGATCGAGGCGGCCCGCGCCCGCTGCGCCGATTGCGCGAATGCGCGCTTCCAGCTCGCCGCCGTTCCGGGGCAATGGCCCGACGGGCGGTTCGACCTGATCGTGATCTCGGAGGTGGCCTACTACCTCGACCGGGCCGATCTCGCGCGTCTCGTCGCACGGGTGGAGAACGCGGTGCTGCCCGAGGCCGACATCGTGCTGGTGCACTGGCTCGGCGTCACCCACTACCCGCTTTCCGGCGACGACGCGGCCGAAGGCTTCATCGCCGGCGCGAAGGGCTTCGCGCGGGTGCTGGCGCAGTCGCGAACCGCCGAGTACCGGCTCGACGTGCTGCGCGCGACCAAGCCGGGCGCCGCCTCGACGCCGTGATCGCGCTTCGGGAACGGTGCGCGCCAGCGGTCTCGGCCGGCCTCGCGTCGCACGCATCGGCTTCGGGATCGAGCGGCCTCATCGCATCGGCGTCCGGTCCCTGCGCCGGGCCAGCCCGTCCGCGACGACGAAGAGCAGCAGGCCGGCCAGCATCAGGAGGAAGCCCGCGAGCGACTGGAGCGGTCGCGAGGCGACCAGGTGGACCAGCATGAACAGCGTGACGCCGAGGAAGATCAGCGGCGTGACCGGATAGCCCCAGGCGCGGACCGGCCGCGGCAGGTCGGGCCGGGTGATGCGCAGCCTGATCACGCCGAGGACGGTGAGGAACGAGCACAGGATCAGGCTGAACTGGATGAATTCCAGCACCGCCTCGAAGCTGCGGGTGAGGAGCAGCAGGCTCGCGACGACGGCCTGCAGCAGGGTCGCGGCCACGGGCACGCCGGTGCGGGCGCGCCGCGCGAACATGCGCAGCAAGGGCGCGTCCTCGCCCATCGCCACGGTGACGCTCGGCCCGATCCACATCATGGCGCTGATCGTCGGGATCAGGCCGAGGCAGATCAGGATGCCGACGAGCCGCCCACCCGCCTCGCCGAACACGTGGCGCCCGCTGATCAGGGCGACCTCGATCTGCCCGGCGAGCTCCGCGGTCGGCGTCGTGTAGAGGAACACCGCGTTCAGCGCGACGTAGAGCACGAGCACGACGCCCGTCCCGACGAACAGCGCCCGCGGCAGGCTGCGCGGCGGATCGGCCAGGTCCCCGACGATGTAGGTCGCCGCGTTCCAGCCCGTGTAGGCGTACATCACGAAGACGAGGCTCACCGCGAAGCTCGCGCTGAAGATCTGGCCCGGGTCGGCGGCGCTCGGCGCGAAGTCGGTCGACCCGCCCCCGCCGCCGGCGAAGCCCGCGACGATGAAGAGCACGATCAGCGCGAGCTTCAGCAGCGTGAAGCCGACCTGGATCGCATCGCCGTGGCGGCCCCCGACCAGGCGGATGGCGGTCACCCCCCAGACGACCGCGAGGCCGAGGGGCAAGGGCGGGGTCCCCGGCAGGATCGCCTGCGCATACTGGCCGAACGCCATCGCCGCGAGCGCCACCGGCGTGGCGAATCCGACAGTCGCCGAGAGCCAGCCGGCCATGAAGCCGAAGGCGGGGCCGTAGGCGCGGGTGAGGAAGTTGTACTCGCCGCTGGAGCGGGGAAACATCGCCGCCAGCTCGGCGTAGCTGAACGCCCCGCACAGGGCGACGACGCCGCCGACGAACCACAGCAGCAGCAGCGTGAAGCCGGACGTGATGTCCGTGACCTGGAAGCCGAGGCTGGTGAAGACGCCGACCCCGACCATGTCGGCGATCACGATCGACGTCGCCGCCCGGGTCGAGACGAGCGGCGCCGTTCGCGTCGCGGGCGGATCACCGATGTCGGACATGGCCGCGATCATCGCCGCGCCGACCCGCGCGATCAAGCGCGAGGGCTCGGGCACCGGATACGGCGCGGTTCCGACCGGAGAGGGGCAGGCACCGGCCTCGGCGGATGCGGACACCGATCGGCAGGCACCCGCCGCGCGACATCGGGACACGGGCGGTCCGCAACCTCACGGTGACGATCCGGTAGCGCCGAGCCGTCGATCCGTGTTGAAAGGTTGCGGAAACGCGGGGGGCGGAAGCGTCGGCATGAGCCTTCGGACGTGAGCACGATCCCCGATCGCGCCGACGCCGCCGGATGCGGGGATGCGCCGCGCCGGCGGTTGCCGCTCGGCGAGCTCGGGCGGACGATCCAGGGTCTGCGGGCGGG
>NZ_VRUV01000041.1:0-17473 GCF_008039455.1 Methylobacterium sp. WL116 | reverse complement strand
GCGCGACCGGCGTCGCGAGGCCCAGGCGCGGGACGGTGGCGCGCAGGGCCTCCCGGTCGGTCGCGCTCCAGCCCGAGACGAGGTCGAGAGCGGCATCGAGCGACGCCTCGTCGTAGAGCAGGCCGACCCAGAACGCGGCCTGCGCCGCGATCATGCCGGCATCGCCGACGTCGGCGCCGCGCATCTCGAGGAAGCGCTTGAGTCGAACCTCGGGAAAGGCGGTGGAGGCGTGGTTGGCCCAGTCGGAGACCGTGGCGTACTCGCCCGGCAACTGGGCGAGCTTGCCGGCCATCAGGTCGCGGAACGAGGCGCCCGAGACGTCGTGGTAGGTGTCGCCGCGCTTGACGAAGTACATCGGCATGTCGAGCAGCCAGTCGACGTAGCCCTCGTAGCCGAAGCCTGCGTCGAAGGCGAAGCCGAGCATCCCGGTGCGGTCGGCGTCGGTGTCGCGCCAGATCTCGGAGCGTCGCGACAGGAAGCCGTTCGGCCGCCCGTCGGTGAAGGGCGAGTTGGCGAACAGGGCGGTCGCGACCGGCTGCAGCGCGAGCGAGGCGCGGAGCTTCCGCGTCATGTCGCTTTCCGACGCGAAGTCGACGTTGACCTGCACGGTGGCGGTGCGCAGCATCATGTCGAGGCCGAGCGATCCGACCTTCGGCATGTAGCCGGCCATGATCTTGTAGCGGCTCTTGGGCATCACCGGCGTCTCGGCCCGCGACCATTTCGGGCTCATGGCGAGGTCGAGGAAGCCGATGCCGAGGCCGTCCGCCACGCGCTTCGTCGCGGCCAGGTGCTCGTCGAGTTCGCGGGCGGTGGCGTGCACGTCGGCGACCGGCGCGCCCGAGAGTTCGAACTGCCCGCCGGGCTCGATCGAGATCGCGCCGCCTTCCGCAGCCGACAGGCCGATGACGTGGCCGGCATCGAGGATCGGCTCCCAGCCGGTCTCGCGGCCGACGCCTTCCAGCAGGGCGCGGATGCCGCGCTCGCCTTCATACGGCACCGGTTCGCGCGTCTCGACGTAGAAGGGAATCTTCTCGTGCTCGGTGCCGATCGCGAAGCTCTCGCGCGGCTTCTCGCCGGCCGCGAACCAGTCGATCAGTTCGACACGCGTGGTGAGCGGTGTCGTGTCGGACGTATCGCGCGCCATGCGCTGCCTCGCCGTGAAATCATGGGCTGAACTCGGGAAGCGCGCCGGCCGTCTGGAAAAGAGCGATGCGGTCGTGCCCCGTCGCCGGGATGGGTCGTCCATAATCCAGGGCGCCGGACCCGACAACGCGACCTTGAGCGCCCCTGCCCCGCTTCGACCGGCAATCGTCGGGCGTCGGAGGCGCCGCGCGCGGTCGATGTGCGCGGGCGCACGCCGACCGGGCTATCATCGCGCGTCGCCGAGTACGGCCTGGACCAGGGCGAGCGCCGCGACCGCGGCGGTGTCGGCCCGGAGGATGCGGGGCCCGAGGGAGAGCGCCACGGAGTTGGGCCGCGCCAGGATCGCCGCGCGCTCCTCCGGCGCGAACCCGCCCTCCGGGCCGATCAGCACTGCGAGCGGAACGGGGCCCGCCGGATCCGCGGCCCGGCGCAGGGCGGCGACGGGGTCGGCGATCGCGGCGTCCTCGTCGCAGAACACCAGCAGCCGCTCCGGCGCGAGGTCGGCGAGCGCCGCGGGCAGGCGCGCGGCTTCCATCAAGGCCGGCACGGCGAGGATGCCGCACTGCTCGGCCGCCTCGATCATGTTGGCGTGCAGGCGCTCGGTGTTGAGGCGGTCGCCTTGCGTGTAGCGTGTCAGGACCGGCCGGATCGTGCCCGCCCCCATCTCGACCGCCTTCTGGGCGAGGTAGTCGAGCCGCGCGCTCTTCAGGGGCGCGAACAGGTAGTGCAGGTCGGGCGGTGCGGTCTGGGGCCGTACTCGGTCGACGACGGTCAGATGCGCGCTCTTGCGCCCCGACGGCACCAGGCTCGCCCGCCACTCGCCGTCCCGCCCGTTGAACAGCAGCACCGGGTCGTCCGGCTGCCGGCGCAGGACGTTGAGCAGATAGTTCGCCTGCGCCCGGTCCAGGGGAAGGTTCGCGCCCGCGAAGAGGTCGTGCGCCACGTGAAGACGGGGCGCGGTGAAGTCGTAGGCCGCCATCCGGGCTCCGTCGCGTGCGGGATCGCCGCTGTCAACGCCGGAGCGAGGCGGCGCCGATGTTGCCGAAACATCACGGGCGCTGGTTTTCGAAACGTTACCCCGCCATGTCGGAGCCGGCCCGTTTGCGGCTCGATTGACGCCACATTCCTATGGCGAAGCGGAGCCCGGACATTCCGGACCGGCCGTACCGCAGCGCGGCCGACCTCCGGCTCGAAGACGACATCCGTCGACGCTGCGCGCCATGCCGACGGCGCATCGCCTGCGTCCGGGGCGGATCTCTAGGGAGACGAGACCATGCGCTACAAGACCTACGGACTGGCCGCCGCCCTCGTCGCGGGCAGCTTGCTGGCCAGCACGGCCGCCTTCGCTCAGTCCGCCGAATGCGGCGCGATCCAGACGACGCTGCAGACCCGCAAGGATCTCGTCGCCAAGGCGAACGTGGCGTCGAACGGAAAGAAGAAGATGACCCCGCAGGAGGCCTGCGCGCTGTTCGGCAAGCTTCAGTCCAACGGCGTCGAGGGCATGAAGTGGATCGCCGCCAACAAGGAGTGGTGCTCGATCCCCGACTCGTTCGCGGAAGGCTTCAAGGCCGACCACTCGAAGGTGGTGGGCATCCGCACCAAGATCTGCGGCATCGCGGCCCAGGCGACCAAGATGGAGGCTCAGGCCCGCGCTCAGGCCCAGAACGGCGGCGGCGGCGGCCTCCTCGGCGGCCCCGGCCTGACCGGCCAGTTCAAGATGCCGCAGGGCGCGCTCTGAGGCGGATGCGACCCGCCTCCCACCCGTTCCTCATCCCGTCCGGGCCCCGGTCGTGAATGCCGCGAAGGCGGTGGAATCCCGCGTCGCCGACGCGGTGACCGGCCATTGGGTCGACCGGCTCGCCCCGCGGGCCGCCCGGCCTTACCTGCGCCTCGCCCGCATCGACCGGCCGATCGGCTGGTGGCTGCTGCTGCTGCCGTGCTGGTGGTCGACGGCGCTGGCCGCCACCCGCGCCGGCCTGCCCTGGCCCGATCCGCGCCACCTGCTGCTGTTCCTCGTCGGCGCGGTGGCGATGCGCGGGGCCGGCTCGACCTACAACGACATCGCCGATCGCGACCTCGACGCGCAGGTCGAGCGCACGCGCTCGCGGCCCCTGCCCTCGGGGCAGGTCGGCACGCGCGCCGCCGCCATCTTCCTCGCCGCCCAGGCGCTGGTCGGCTTCCTCGTCCTGATGCAGTTCGATGCGTTCGCCATCGGCGTCGGGCTGTGCTCGCTGATCCCCGTGGCGATCTACCCGTTCATGAAGCGGGTGATGTCGATGCCGCAGCTGGTGCTCGGCCTCGCCTTCTCCTGGGGGGCGCTGATGGGCTGGGCCGCCCTGCTCGATCAGCTCGCCGCACCGGCCTGGCTGCTCTACGCCGGCACGATCGCCTGGGTGGTCGGCTACGACACGATCTACGCGGTGCAGGACATCGAGGACGACGAGATCGCCGGCATCCGCTCGTCGGCGCGGTTCTTCGGCGGCCGGCTTCGGGTCGCCGTCGGGGCCTGCTACGGGGCGGCCGTGCTGCTGATCGGCGCGGCGGCCTACGGGGCCGGGGCGGGACTGCTCGGTTTCCTGGGCGTCGCCGCGTTCGCGAGCCATCTCGGCCGGCAGGTCTGGCGGCTCAAGGCGCGGGACGGGCGGGAGGCGCTGGCCCTGTTCCGCTCGAATCGCGGGGCCGGGCTCATCCTGTTCGCGGGGCTCGCCGCCGATACGATCAACCAGGGCTGGCCGGGCTGAGCGCTCACGAGCGGGCGATGATCTCGTTCTCGCCGCGGTGGATCTGCGGGCGGACCGGGAGGCGGCCGGTCTTGCGGCGCACGAGGAAGCGCGGGCGGCGGTCGCCGAGCGAGCCGTGCCGGCGCCGAATGCGGGTCTTGCCGAGCATCAGCCGGCCGACCTGCGCCGACACGGTTGCGAGCACGCCGTCCTCGCGCACGATCATCCGCGGCAAGCCGGTGCGGGCGGCGAGGTCCCGCCAGATCGCGACGACCTCCTCCTCGCAGAACGGCCCGAGACGGGCGACGACGGCGCCGGCGGCGTCGACGAGGCAGAGGTCGAACCGGTCCTCGCCGCAGCTCTCCGCCTCGTCGGTCGCGAAGGTGAGCGCGATGCCGGCGGCCTTGGACGTCGCGGTGGCGGCGCCGAACACCGGCAGCGGCGAGGCGTCGAAGGCGAAGCGCGCCGGCGCGGCGCCGTCGCGATCGAAACGATCGGTCTCGGCAAGATGATCGGTCGGGTTCCGGTCCATGGTGTCGAACGTGTTCATCTGCCCGCCGTCCATTTGCAAGTGGCGACCTGCTCGGGTCGTCCGTTATGCCAAGCAGATTGGAGTCTAACCTCCCCACGGTGCCTTAAGAGTGAGCGTTAAGCGATCGTGGACAGCGCGTTCGCGCTCGGAATGCTCAACGGTTCCTTGCCGCGATCGATGAAAACCGCCGGTTCCGCGCTGCGGCCTCGCGATCCTTGTGGCGCTCCGGGGCAGACCCTACAACGGTGCGGTCGCGCACTCCGGCGCGCCGCCCCCCTGTCGCGATCGGGACCATCCGCACGTCGCATCGGCGCGCGGGTCGGCGCGAGCCGCGACGCCGATCCCCCCTCCCGTCGCCGGACACGGACCGCCATGACCGATACGATCTCAGCGGACTTCGTGCACGCCCTGATGCCGGACCTGCGCGAGGCGCTTCGCGAGGCGGCCTCCCTCGCCCTGCCCTTCTTCCGCGCCGGCAGCCAGACCTCGGCGAAGATCTGGTCGAAGGCCGGCGGCTCGCCGGTGACGGAAGCCGACGTCGCCGTCGACACCTTCCTGAAGATCCGCCTAAGCCAGATCGTGCCGGCGGCGGCGTGGCTGTCCGAAGAGACGGCCGACGACGCCGTGCGGATCGGTCACGACCTCGTCTGGATCGTCGACCCGATCGACGGGACCCGCGCCTTCCTGTCCGGGCATCGGGACTGGTCGATCGCGGTGGCGCTGCTGAAGGCCGGCGAGCCGGTGATCGGCTTCGTGAACGCGCCGGCGCTCGGGCACGATTACGAGGCGATCCACGGGCGGGGCGCGACGCGCAACGGCGAGCCGATCGGCGCGCGGCAGGGCGTCGCACTGCCGACGGCCCGCGTCACCGGCCCGAAGCCGATGATCGACCGGTTGGGGCGTGGCGTCTCGCGCGATCTGGGGGACGCCACCTTCGAGCGCATCGACCGGATTCCGTCGCTGGCCCTGCGCGTGGCCCGCGTCGCCGAAGGCTCGGTCGATGTCGGGCTGGTCTCCTCGGATGCCCGCGACTGGGATCTCGCGGCGGCCGACCTGATCCTGCGCGAGGCGGGCGGCTCCGTCTGCGACATGTCCGGCGTCGCGACCGTCTACAACCGGACCGATCCGGTGCATGGCGAGCTGGTCGCGCTGCCGAACGACCTGCGCAACGTCGTCGTGTCGGCCTGGGACCGGGGCCGGTCGTGACGATCTCGCGGGCTTGAGCGGGCCCGAAACGAAGAAGAGCCGATCCTGCATCTTGCAGGATCGGCTCGGCGTGGTCAGGCGTGGGCGGCTTCGCGAAGGGCCAGAGCGGCCGGCGCGAGCCCGAGGCGGTCGGCGAGATGCCAGCGCAACTCTCGGGGCGAATGATAATTGTAGGATCGATCGATGAGGTGGGAGAGGTCGAGGGTCGGGGCGTCCGACGTCGCGCTCTGCTTGATGCACCCCACCTTGAAGGTCGCTGAATCCGTGACGGGCGACCGGACGCTACGGCGTCGGGTGTATTCGAACAACATGGTGTGTTTGATTGTCTTCCGATGTGACCGGGTTTGCTCCGCCACGCGGCGGGCCCGGCTCTGTTTCTGTGGTGTTGCGATTAAGATTGCGTTTACCTTGACCGTCCGGCGCGGCCGCTCCCGGAGGATGGCAGCGTCGGATGGTTTCGACCGTGTTCACGGCCGCGTGGATGGGAGACCGATGGCCTCAGGCAGCCTGGAGGTTGCCGGCGGCGTCCTTGCCGCTGCGCTTGTCGGTCAGGATCTCGTAAGACACCTTCTGACCCTCGATCAGGTTGCGCATGCCGGCGCGCTCGACGGCGGAGATGTGGACGAACACGTCCTTGCCGCCGTCATCCGGCTGGATGAAGCCGTAGCCCTTGGTCTCGTTGAACCACTTCACGGTACCGGTATTCACGTAGAGAACCTCGTATCGACGATGGGTCGAGCCCTCGCGCTCGTGAAAGCGCGAACGGATCGACTGACTTCTAAGTCTGGTATGGGTGGCAGGGCGTCGGGCAAGGAACCCGTAACCGGCGTCCGTCCCAGGGTTTGGGCCCCCCACAACCCTATCTAAGGGCTCCCTGCGGCCGCAACAAGGCAGGGATGCAGGTTCTCGGCGTGCCCGGGCAAAAGCGGAGGCCCGGCGGCTGGGATTCTCGTGGGCCCCAGTGCATATAAGGGTTCGCGCTCAGGCTTTTAGGCGATCCATGGCAGGTATCTCGGTTTCGTTGGAAGGGGCCAACATCCAGCTCTCCTTCCAGAAGGACGATCAGGCGACCGCCGTGGTGATGGATGCCCGCGCCGCCCGCGCCCTCGTGCGCGCCGTCGGGCAACTGCTCACCGCCATCGACGAACCTGAGGAGCCCGACATGGCCGAGGAGATGGGCGACCAGGAGATCGCGATGCTCGACGTGACCTCCTCCGCGATCGAGATCGGCACAGACGACCAGGGCCAGGCCGTCGTCGCGCTCCAGGCCGGCGCCCTGCCGCCGTTCCAGCTGCGCCTGACCGACGAAGAGGCCCGTCACGTGGCGACGAGCCTCTCCGAGATCCTCGCGGCCCCGCGCGACGTGCGGGCGTCGCACGGCGGCCACTGAGCCGGTCCTACATCCTGACGCCGGGATCGGTCGGGGCGCCGGGAAACACGTCAGGCTCCGAGCCGGGGCCGCCGGGCTCGTCGATGCCGGGATCGTTCACCGGATAGGGCGTGCGCGGCCCGGTCGGCCCGATATCGGGCATCTCGTCCGGCGGGACGGGCGGCGGAAGGTCCCCGGGGGTCGGTTCGGGGGTCGGAAGGCCGGGATTGGCCATGCGCTGCCTCGTGCAGTTGGGAATGAGCTAGCCAACGGATCGCCTGCGCGAGGGTTCCGCGCATTCCTGGGTTGCCGGATCGTCGGGGAACCGCGGGGAGACATCCCGGTTTGCCGGCCGACGTCATCCATCGGAGCGAACCGCCATGCCCGACATCAAGCAAGCCAAGGTCCTGATCCTCGCCACCGACGGGTTCGAGGAGACCGAGCTCACCGTCCCGCAGGCCAAGCTGCGGCAGGCCGGCGCGACGGTCCACGTCGCGTCGCCGAAATCGCGCGAGAAGCCGGAATCGATTCGTGGCTGGGACAAGACCGATTGGGGCAAGAACGTCGCGGTCGACCTCGACCTCGAGACCGTCGATCCGTCTGCCTACGATGCCCTCGTCCTGCCCGGCGGCCAGATCAACCCGGACAAGCTCCGCCTCGAGCCGAAGGCATTGGAGGTGATCAAGGCCTTCGTGACCTCGGGAAAGGTCGTCGCCGCGATCTGCCACGCGCCGTGGCTGCTGATCGAGGTCGGCGCGGCGAAGGGCCGTGACCTGACCTCGTTCTCCTCGATCCGTACCGACGTGATCAATGCCGGCGCCCGTTGGCACGACCGCGAGGTCGTGACCGACCACGGCATCGTCACCAGCCGCAATCCCAGCGATCTCGATGCGTTCTCGGCGAAGATCATCGAGGAGATCGCCGAAGGGCGGCACGAGCCCCGCTCCCTCGCCGCCTGATCGCGCGACGACACCAGAGAAGGCCGCCTGCCCTCTCGGCGGGCGGCCTTTTCGTCGAATGGAAGCCTCGTTCTCCGCTCAGCGCTTGGCGACGACGGCCTTCTGCGCCTTCGGCTTCAGGCCGGTGGTGCTGGCGATCAGCGCCGAGAGGTGATCCTGGTCGAGGTCCGCGGCCGCCTTCTGCGCCGGCTGGGCGGCGACGCGCTCGGGCTTGCGCGGCTCGATCGACCCGGTGGTCACCGGATCGGGCAGGCTCGCCAGAACCTGAGTGCTCGGCGCCGGATCGCGCTGGACCCGCAGCGCCCAATGAGCGGCGGTGGACAGCGCCGCGATCGCTAGGATCGCCTTGACCCCGCTGGTGAGGAACCCCCGCATGATGGTCAAGCCCGACAAAACGCAGTGACACACGACCGGTTCCCCGGCCCATTGCCACTGTTGCCGATGAGCGTGAACGAAATCCGAAGGTCGGCACCGGCTGCCGTCCCGGAACGGGGCGAAACTTGTGTGGGCCATGCGCCGGGTCCGCGGTTCCTGTTCCCCGCGCCTCCGACACGCCTGCAGCACCCCGGCCCACCAGGATTCACAGGAGCGGTCCAGAGAACTGGTCCGGGCCGCCCCGTCACTGCCGACCCCGCGTCCATGCAGGCCCGAGCGGGCTCGCGAAACCTTCAGGCGCATCGGCCGCGGGGACCGCCGATGTAGGTGAAGTGCAAAGAGCCGGCAACCGATGCTCAGGACGATCCGCGCGTCCGCGACGATCCGCCTGCCGCTTCGGCGAAGGCGAGGAGCGTGGCGACGTCGTCCTCGCCCTCGGGCGCCGCGAGATGCGCGAAGGTCTCGGCCGCCCCGGCGAACATCGCGCCGCCGGCTGGGTCCGGCGCCAGGAAGTCGACGATCTCGTGCATTTCCGCGACCCAGCGGTAGGCCTTCGACATCATGTCGGGAAACCCGCCGGCGAAGCGGGCGAGCAGCTCCGGCTCGCTCTCCATCAGCTCCGCCCGCAGCGCGTCGGCGGCGCCCGCGCGCTCTGCGCCGAGGACGATCGCCGCGGCCACCGCCTTCAGGCCCTTGTTGATGCCGGCATAGGCCATCTTCAGGCCGGACGCCGCCCCGACGCCACCCGCGCAGGTCCGCATGTCGAGGCCGCATGCGCGCAGGGCCATCAGCGGCGCGAGGTCGTCGCCGGCGACGTAGACCCGCGGCCCCTTCGCGCCGGATTCGGGCGGGAGCCCGAGGATCGCACCATCGAGGAACGGCGCGCCCGTGCCCGCGATGATCGCGGCGATGCCGTGCACCGTCGCCGGCGACACCGCATTGCAATCGACGTAGACCGGCTTTTTCGGCTGAGCCGCCAGGCTCGGGGCGAGGCGGGCCGCGAGGCCGGCGGCATCGGCCGGCGGCACGATCGACAGGATCAGGTCGGCCGCGGCGATCTCCGCATCGTCGGCGTGGCTCATGCCGGCGGCCCGGGCGCGGTCGCGGGTCCCGGCGCTCCGTCCGGTCAGCGATGTCAGGACGCGGACGCCGTTCTCGGTGAGGCGGCGGGCGACCGCGCTTCCCATGGCGCCCGGGGCGATGACGGCGATGGTCGGCATCGAATCACCTCAAGCCATGGCCCGAACCACAGGGACGATCCGCGGCGGATCCGTATCGAAGTGGCGGGCACCCGATGGTGCCCGCCGTCGTCGTGCTAGCGCAGCGAGCCGCAGAAGCGCTGGATGCGGTTGCACGCTTCCTCCAGCGTCTTGGTCGAGGTGGCGTAGGAGATGCGCAGGTTCGGGCCGAGGCCGAAGGCCGAGCCGTGCACGGCGGCGACGCCCTCCGCCTGCAGCAGCTCGGTCACGAAGTCCTCGTCGGTGGCGATGGTCTTGCCTGACGGGGTCGTGCGCCCGATCGTCTCGGCGCAGGACGGGTAGACGTAGAACGCGCCCTCCGGCGTCGGGCATTGCAGGCCCTTGGTCTGGTTCAGCATCGAGACCACGAGGTCGCGCCGCTCCTGGAACGCCGCCTTGAACTGCGCGAGGTGCGCCTGCGTGCCGTCGAGCGCGGCCACCGCCGCCCATTGCGAGATCGAGGACGCGCCCGAGGTCTGCTGGCCCTGGACGAAGTCCATCGCCTTGATCAGCTTCTCCGGGCCGGCGGCGTAGCCGATGCGCCAGCCCGTCATCGCGTAGGCCTTCGAGACGCCGTTCATGGTCAGCGTGCGCTCGTAGAGGCCGGGCTCGATCTGCGCCGGGGTGACGAATTCGAAGTCGCCGTAGGTCAGGTGCTCGTACATGTCGTCAGTGAGCACCCAGACGTGCGGGTAGCGCATCAGCACGTCGGTGATCTTCATCAGCTCGGCATGGCTGTAGGCGGCGCCCGAGGGGTTCGACGGCGAGTTGAGGATGATCCACTTGGTCTTCGGCGTCAGCACCCGCTCCAGCTCCTCGGGCTGGAGCTTGAAGTCGTGCGCCATGTCGGTCTCGGCGAAGACTGGCGTGCCGCCGCAGAGCACCACCATCTCCGGGTAGGACACCCAGTAGGGGCGCGGGATCACGACCTCGTCGCCGGGGTTCAGCGTTGCCAGCAGCGCGTTGTAGATCACGTGCTTGCCGCCGGTGCCGACGATTGTCTGGGAGACCTTGTAGTCGAGCCCGTTCTCGCGCTTGAACTTCTTCACGATCGCTTCGCGCAGCGGCACGATGCCCGACACCGGCGGATACTTGGTCTCGCCCCGGGCGATCGCCTCGATCGCGGCCTGCTTGATGTGCTCGGGCGTGTCGAAGTCGGGCTCGCCGACCGACAGGCTGATCACGTCCATGCCGCCGGCTTTCAGGTCGCGCGCCTTCTGCGTCATCGCGATCGTCGCGGATGGTTTTACGCGCGAGAGGGCGTCGGCGAGAAAGCCCATGGTCGGGTGCTCCGGTTTTCATGCAGGTTTCGCCGTCCCGTGACGGCGGCGGGACCGTAGTCGCGGCTCCTGGGACGAGCAAGGCGCCGGCTCGGGGTTCGCCGGCAAACGTCACGCACGGGGTGCAGGGCTCGTGCTCGGCCGCCGCCTCGACGGCGGCTTCCGGCGACACCATCTCCTGGCGATGGCAACGCTCTCCGTCCTCGACCTGTCGTTCGTCGGTTCCGGCTCCAGCCCGGCTCAGGCGCTGCGCGACTCCCTCGACCTCGCCCGCCACGTCGACCGCCTCGGTTACGGGCGATACTGGCTCGCCGAGCACCATGCCCTGCCCTCGGTCGCGAGCCCGGCCCCCGACATCATGGTCGGCCAGATCGCGGCCGCGACCCGGACGATCCGGGTCGGCTCGGGCGGGATCATGCTGCCGAACCACGCGCCGCTGATGGTCGCCGAGCGCTTCAAGGTGCTGGAGGCGCTGTTTCCCGGGCGGATCGACCTCGGCCTCGGGCGCGCGCCCGGCACCGACGGCATCACCGCCCAGGCGTTGCGCCGGCGCGAGGCGCCGCGCGGCGGCGACGACTTCCTCGAGCGGCTGCAGGAGCTGATGCTGTGGGAGACCGGCGGCTTCCCCGAGGGCCATCCGTTCAACACCGTGACCGTGATGCCGGCCGGCGTGCCGCTGCCGCCGATCTTTCTGCTCGGGTCCTCCGACTACAGCGCGCATCTGTCCGCACGCCTCGGGCTCGGCTTCGCCTTCGCCCAGCACTTCGCCTCGTTCGACGCGCGTGGCCCGATGCTCGACTATCGCCGCGGCTTCCAGCCCTCGCGGTGGGGCACCCGGCCCCATGCGATCCTCGCGGTCGCGGCCGTCTGCGCCGAGACCGAGGCGCAGGCCGAGCGCCTGGCGCTCAGCACCCAGCTGGCGACGCTCCGGCGCGAGCGCGGCGAGTACGCTCCGATCCCGACGCTCACCGAGGCCGAAGCCTATCCCTACAGCGATGCCGAGCGCGCCCGCATCGCCCGCGGCCGAGACCGGTTGCATGTCGGCACGCCGGAGACTGTGCGCGCCCTGCTCTCGGGCCTCGCCGAGGCGACGCAGGCCGACGAGATCATGGTGGTCTGCGCCGTTCCCGATCAGGAGGCCCGGCGGCGCTCCTACAGCCTGCTGGCGCAGGCCTGGGGACTCGCCGAGACGGCCGCGGCCGCGTGAATCGCCGGACGACATCCTGACCAGCCTGTCGCCTCGACCGGTCCCGGGCTCCTGACATCGATCCGGGATCGGCGCATCCTGGCGGTCTCGACGCGGCTTCGCGGCGTCGGGCACGCGGATGGCCCGTCGAAGGGCCGCCACCCAGGCATCGACGATCTCGGGAGGAGAGAACGATGTGCGATCGACGCGACTTCCTGAAGGCGACGGCCGGTCTCGCGGCCACCGCCATGGCCGCCCCGGTCGCGGCACGGGCCGCGGAGAAGGGGCCGCCCGCGCCGACCGCCTTCGGCATGCCGCGCGACATGATCCTGATCAACCTGCGCCGCGACGGCGGCTACGGCCTCGGCCTTAAGACCCCGGACGGCGTGCTCGACGTCGCCGCCGCCGGGAAGGCGGTCGGCCTGCCGGTGCCGGCCGACATGGACGACCTTCTGCAGAACGGGAAGGGCCCGATGCTGCGCGCGGTGATCGACGCGGTCGAGGCGGCCCCCGACCCGCGGCTGACGATCCCCGAGGACCGGATCGCCTACGCGCCGCTGGTCACCCGGCCGGAAAAGATCATCATGATGGGATTCAACTATCGCAAGCACGCCGAGGAGACGGGAACGCCGCCGCCGAAGGACCCGCCGCTGTTCAACAAGTACAACAACACGCTCAACCACCACGGCGGCACGATCCGGCTGCCGACGCAGGCGGCGCGCGAGTTCGACTACGAGACCGAGCTGGTGATCGTCTTCGGCCGGGAATGCCGCGACGTCTCGGAGGCCGACGCGCTCGACTACGTCGCCGGCTACGCCACCGGCAACGACTTCAGCGCCCGCGACCTGCAGACGCTGACCTCGCAGTTCATGATCGGCAAGACCTCGGACGGGTTCGCGCCGCTCGGGCCCTACCTCGTCACCGCCGACCGCGTGCCCGACCCGAACAATCTGCGCCTTGTGACCAAGGTCAACGGCGCGGTGCGGCAGGACTGGACGACCGCGGACATGATCTTCAACTGCCGCCAGCTGATCAGCTTCGCTTCGAAGGTGATGACCATCAAGCCGGGCGACGTCTTCTACACCGGCACGCCGCAGGGGGTGATCTTCGGCGAGAAGATCCCGCGGGCGGAGCGGCAATGGCTGAAGCCGGGCGACGTCATCGTATCGAGCCTCGAAGGGCTGGGCGAGCTGCAGTTCAGCCTGGTCTGACCAGCGTTCGGAAACACCTATCCGCCCGCACTCCGCAGTCCTTACCGCTTGCGGGAACGACGTGGCTCCGTACCGGCAACCGAGGGATCGCGCGGATCACCGCGCGGTCCTCTCTGTCGTCTAGGGCCGAGGCCGCCGCGTCTCAGCCGCTGAACAACCCGCGCAAGCGGCTGAGGAAGCCGCCGGTCGGGGTCGTCGCGGCGGCGCTCGTTGGGGCGGTCGCGGCCGCCCGCGTCGGCGCTTGAACCAGGCCCAAAGCCGCCGTGTCCGTGCTCTCGCGATCGATCAGGATCAGGCCGCCGGTGTCGCGGGTCTCGGCGTAGGGGTCGAACGGCACCGCGCGGTCGAGCTTGAGCGTGACGTCGGCGATGTCGTTGGCGACGAGCTTCTCGGCCGGGCCGGGCTGCCCGGTCTCGGGGTCGATGCGGTTGCGGATGCGGTCCACCACGGCGTTGGCCGTGACGGTGCCGACCTTGGCGAGCAGCGCCGTGCCGGGGGCGAGCTCGGTCTCGGCGGCCCAGAACAGGCGCACGTCGAGGGTGTCGGAGACCTGCATCGGATGCGAGGCGGCGGCGATGACGCTGCCGCGCGAGGCGTCGACCTCGTCGGCGAGCACCAGGGTGACCGACTGGCCCTCCTGGGCGCTGGCGAGATCGCCGTCCGGGCCGACGATCCGCGCCACCGTGGAGGTGCGCGCCGACGGGGCGATCGCCACCGCGTCGCCCGGCTTCACCGTGCCGGCGGCGATGAGGCCCGAGAACCCGCGGAACTCAGAGTTCGGCCGGTTGACCCACTGCACCGCCATGCGGAACGGCGCGGCCAGCGCCTCCTCGTGCACCGGCACGCTCTCGAGATAGGCCAGCAGCGGGCCGCCCTGGTACCACGGCGCGGAGACCGCCGGCAGCACGACGTTGTCGCCGTTCTTAGCCGAGAGCGGGATCGCCCGGACCTCGACGAAGCCGAAATCGCGGGTGAAGGCGGAGAAGCCTGCCACCAGCCCGTCGAAGGTGGCCTGCGACCAGCCGACGAGGTCCATCTTGTTGATGGCGAGCACGACGCGGCGGATGCCGAGCATCGAGACCAGCAGGGCATGGCGCCGGGTCTGGCGGGTCAGGCCCTGGCGGGCGTCGACCAGGATCACCGCCACGTCGGCGGTCGAGGCGCCGGTGGCCATGTTGCGGGTGTACTGCTCGTGGCCGGGCGTGTCGGCGACGATGAACGAGCGCTTGTCGGTGGAGAAGAACCGATAGGCGACGTCGATGGTGATGCCCTGCTCGCGCTCGGCCTGGAGGCCGTCGACGAGAAGCGCGAGGTCGACCTCCTGCCCTTGCGTGCCGTGCTTCTTCGAATCGCGCTGGAGCGCGGTGATCTGGTCGTCGAAGATCTGCTTGGTGTCGTGCAGCAGGCGGCCGATCAGCGTCGACTTGCCGTCGTCCACCGAGCCGCAGGCGATGAAGCGCAGGACTTCCTTGCTCTGATGCGCGGCCAGGAACGACGCGTAGCCGAACTCGGGGGCGTCGAACGCGTCCTTGGAGGGGTGGACCGTCATCAGAAGTAGCCTTCCTGCTTCTTGCGCTCCATGGCGCCGGCGCCGTCCTTGTCGATCACCCGGCCCTGCCGCTCCGAGGTGCGGGCGGCCAGCGTCTCGCCGATGATCGCCGGCAGCGTGTCGGCGCCGCTCTCGACCGCGCCGGTGAGCGGATAGTCGCCGAGCGTGCGGAAGCGGACCTTGCGCAAGGTCGGCGTCTCGCCGGGCTTCAGCGGCAGGCGGTCGTCGTCGACCATGATCAGCTGCCCGTCGCGCTCGACCACCGGCCGCGGCTCTGCGAAGTAGAGCGGCACGATCGGGATCCGCTCCTGCTCGATGTAGAGCCAGATATCGAGCTCGGTCCAATTGGAGAGCGGGAAGATGCGCAGGCTCTCGCCGCGCTTCTTGCGCAGGTTGTAGAGGTGCCAGGGCTCGGCCCGCTGGCGCTTCGGGTCCCAGCGGTGCTGGGCCGTGCGCAGGGAGACGATCCGCTCCTTGGCGCGCGAGGCCTCCTCGTCGCGGCGGGCGCCGCCGAAGGCCGCATCGAACTTGTGCTTGTCGAGCGCCTGCCGCAGCGCCTGCGTCTTCATCACGTCGGTGTGGACTTCCGAGCCGTGACTGATCGGGCCGACGCCGCGGGCGAGCCCGTCCTGGTTGGTGTGGACGATCAGGTCGAGGCCGAGTTCCTTCGCGCGGGCGTCGCGGAAGGCGATCATCTCGCGGAACTTCCAAGTCGTGTCGATGTGCATCAGCGGGAACGGCAGGCGGCCGGGGGCGAACGCCTTCAGCGCCAGGTGCAGCAGCACCGACGAATCCTTGCCGATCGAGTAGAGCATCACCGGGTTCTCGGTCTCGGCGACCGTCTCCCGGAAGATGTGGATGCTCTCGGCTTCCAGACGCTGCAGGTGCGTGAGGCGGCTACCGGCTTGCGCCTGGATCGCGGGTGCGGCGCTCATCGGGCCATCTCCGGTCTGTGGGATTGCGTGGTCTCGAATGCCGCGGCTTCCTCGCCGGGCGCGACGTCGGCCTCGGGCACGTGGACGTGCAGGCCGCATTCCTTCTTGGATTCCTGCTCCCACCACCAGCGGCCGGCACGCTCGGGCTCGCCGACACGGACGGCACGGGTGCACGGGGCGCAGCCGATCGAGGGGAAGCCGCGATCGTGCAGCACGTTGTAGGGCACGTAGTTGTCGCGCACGAAACGGTCGACGTCCTCGCGCGTCCAGTCGGCCAGCGGGTTGAGCTTGATCAGGTCGCGGCTCTCGTCGAACTCGGCGAGCGGCGTGTCGGCGCGGTTGGCAGACTGGCCGGCGCGCAGGCCGGTGAGCCAGCCGGCCGCCCCGTCGAGGGCGCGGCCCAGCGGCTCGACCTTGCGGAAGCCGCAGCAGGCCTGCCGCGCCTCGATCGAATGGCGGAAGCCGTTGATGCCGGATTCGCGCACGAACGCTTCCTCGGATCGCCGCTCGGGGGCGTAGGCGCGGATGCGGATGCCGTAAGCCGATTCCGTCTCCGCCCAGACGTCGTAGGTCTCGGGATACAGCCGCCCCGTATCCAGGGTGACGATCTCGGTCCGGCCCTTGGCCATCGCGAGCGCGTGCGTCAGCGCCTGATCCTCGATGCCGAGGCTCGTGGTGAAGACGAGGCGTCCGGGGATCGTCGCCTCGATCAGCGCGATCCGCCCCTTGAGGTCGAGGGGCTTGAGCTGGGCGGCGAGATCGGCCGCCGCCTGGGGGGTGGGAAGGGTCATCGCCTGTTCGTTCGCGGGCCGGGTCGTGCCAGGGGCACTGGTTGTTCCCTGAGATGTTCGCTATAACGAACGGTGTCAAGGCGCCGCCGCGAGGCCCGGATGCCCTACGCTGCGATGCAGTAAGCCCTGGCAACACGCCGCAATCGGGATCGGTTGCGCGAAAATGGAAGTTCCTTCTCATGGGCGCCCTGCATGGGCCGCATGGCGAAGCGACGTCGAGATGCGAGGTTGGCCGTGGATTCGATCGATCTGAAGATCCTGGCACTGCTGCAGACGGACGCGACCCTGTCGATCGCCGCGATCGGCGAGCGGGTCGGCCTGTCGCAGACCCCATGCTGGAAGCGCATCCAGCGCCTCGAGGCCGACGGGGTGATCGACCGCCGCGTCGCCGTGCTCGACCCGGTCAAGCTCGGCCTCGGGCTCACCGTGTTCGTCTCGATCGAGACCGCCGACCATTCGCGCGAGTGGCTGGAGCGATTCGCCGGCACCGTCTCGGCGATGCCCGAGGTGCTGGAATTCTACCGCATGGCCGGCGACGTCGATTACATGCTCCGCGTCGTCGTGGCCGACATGAGCGCCTACGACACGTTCTATAAGCGCCTGATCGCGACGCTGCCGTTGAAGAACGTCACCTCGCGCTTCGCGATGGAGAAGGTGAAGTCGACGACGGCCCTGCCGCTGCCCGCGCCACCGACGAACGGCCGCCAGATCCAGGGATTGCCGCCGACCCTCGTGGCGGTCGGAGAATAAAGTTCTTTTTTGCGCCGCAATGACGATCGACTCCTTCTCCAAATCAAGCGTTCTGTAAAACGGACGTTTTCCCGTTGACAGGGGCCTTCCGCCCCACGACATGGTCTTCCGATGTCACGCCAAAGCCTTCTTCCCCGCACCGCGCCGTTCGGCGACAGCGAGCGGGCCAGCCTCGACGCCGTGCTCGGCAGCGCCACCGCGATCCAGCGCGCCTGGCTCGCCGGCTTCC
>NZ_VRUV01000419.1:0-4051 GCF_008039455.1 Methylobacterium sp. WL116 | reverse complement strand
CCCGCGGTCCGCGCGGCGGCGGCGAGGCCCGCGGCGCCTATGGGCGTCTCGGCGGCGCCGAGCGCACCCGGTTCCGCCAGGACCTGTTCCGCAGCGGCGTGCCGCGCCTGGCGGCCGGCGCCTTCGCGCTCACCGTCGGCACGGCGATCGCCCGCAGCTATGAACTGCACCGCCTCCCGCCGGCGATCGTCGAGCTGGCACCGGAATACGAGGATTACAGCTACGTCCTCGTGGACGACGACATCGTCATCGTCGATCCGGACACCTACCAGATCGTGGACGTGATCCGCGGCTGAGGCGAAAACCCGCGCCGGCCTGCCCTCCCTCCTCTGCGGGGGAGGGTGGGCCTCGTGGCGGCAAGGGTCGGGAGAGGCGGGTGCGTCGTCCGGATACGGCGCTCCCCCTCTCCCGATGTGCTTCGCGGGCCGACATCCCGCGCCAACCGAGGGGCGCGGCGGCGCATCGGGCGAGCGGCCCCGGCCCTACGTCCCGCGGTCGAGCATCCGCGAGACGACCCGCGCCGTGTAGTCGACCATCGGCACGATGCGGGCGTAGTTCAGGCGCGTCGGGCCGATCACGCCGACGACGCCGACGATGGTCTGCGAGCCGTCGCGGAACGGCGCCGCGATCAGCGACGAGCCGGAGAGCGAGAACAGCTTGTTCTCCGAGCCGATGAAGATCCGCACCCCGTCGCCACCCTCGGCGCGGGCGAGCAGGTCGATCACGTCCTTCTGCGTCTCGAGGTCCGAGAACAGCAGCCGCATCCGTTCGAGGTCCTCGATCGCGCGGAGGTCGTCGAGCAGGTTGGCCTGCCCGCGCACGATGAGCTGGCGGGCCTCGCTCGGGCCGACGGACACGGCGAGGCCCGCATCGACCAGGCGCTCGGTGATCGCGTCGAGCTCGCGCTTCATCGCCTGGCGGCCCGCCTCGATCTCGGCGCGCAGGCCGCCGAGGGTGCGGCCGTGCAGGCGGGCGTTGAGGTAGTTCGACGCCTCCTGCAGCGCGCTCGCCGGCAGGCCCGGCGGCAGGTCGAGCAGGCGGTTCTCGACCGAGCCATCGTCGGAGACGAGCACCACCAGGGCGCGTGCCGGATCGAGCCGCACGAACTCGATGTGCTTGAGCTGCACGTTGGTCTTGGTCGTCAGCACCACGCCGGCTCCGCGCGAGATGCCCGAGAGCAGGCTCGACGCCTCGGCCAGCGCCGAATCGAAGGTGTGCCGCGAGGCCGCCGCCCGCATCTGCGCCTCGATCCGCTCCTGCTCCTCGCGGCCGACATCGCCGAGCTCGAGCATCGCGTCTACGAAGAAGCGCAGGCCCAGCTCGGTCGGCAGGCGCCCGGCGGAGGTGTGCGGCGCGAAGATCAGCCCGGACTGCTCCAGGTCGGACATCACGTTGCGGATCGAGGCCGGCGACAGGGTCATGGGCAGGATGCGCGCGAGGTTGCGCGATCCCATCGGCTCGCCGGTGGAGAGATAGCCCTCGACGATCTGCCGGAAGATCTCGCGGGCACGCTCGTTCAGCGCGGCGAGGGCCTGCGCCTGCGGCGGTTGGGAGAAGGGTCGGGAAAACTCGGTCACGCGCGGTTCCTGGCCGATGATTGTGTCCCGCTAAAGCCTGCGGATCAATCCATGGGCTTCTCATACGGCGCTCGGGCGCTTCGGGTTGCCGCGTGTGGCGGCGCAGCCTAAGCACCCCGCTCGAATTCGGGAATCAGGAGAACGCCGCATGCGGCCTTCGAAGCGCGCGGCCGACGAGTTGCGCAAGGTCACGCTCGAGCGCTCGGTCGCCCGCTACGCGGAGGGCTCCTGCCTCGTGACCTTCGGCGAGACCCGGGTCCTGTGCACCGCCTCGCTGGAGGAGCGCGGGCCGCACTGGCTGCGCGGCTCGGGCAAGGGCTGGATCACGGCGGAGTACGCCATGCTGCCGCGCGCCACGCACGAGCGCACCCGCCGCGAGGTCAATTCCGGCAAGCCCTCGGGCCGGACGCAGGAGATCCAGCGGCTGATCGGGCGATCGCTGCGCGCCGTCACCAACCTGCCGGCGATGGGCGAGAAGCAGATCACCGTCGACTGCGACGTGATCCAGGCCGACGGCGGCACCCGCACGGCATCGATCACCGGCGCCTGGGTCGCGCTGCACGAGTGCTTCGCCTGGATGCGCGCCCGCTCGATGATCTCGGTCGACCCGCTGCGCGACCACGTCGCCGCCATCTCCTGCGGCATCGTCAAGGGCGCCGCCGTGCTCGACCTCGACTACGCCGAGGATTCGGGCGCCGAGACCGACGCCAACTTCGTCATCACCGGCACCGGCGGCCTCGTCGAGGTTCAGGGCACCGCCGAGGGCAAGCCGTTCTCGGAGGACGAGCTGCTCGCGCTGCTCCGGCTCGCCAAGGGCGGCGTCGCCGACCTCGTCGCCCTCCAGAAGCAGGCGATTGCATGAGCCACCGCATCCTCTCGGGCCGGGTCGTGATCGCGACCCACAATGCCGGCAAGCTGGTGGAAATGCGCGAGCTGCTCGCGCCCTTCGGCGTCGAGGCGGTCTCGGCCGGCGAGCTCGGGCTCGCGGAACCCGACGAGACCGGCACGATGTTTTCCGAGAACGCCGCGATCAAGGCGGTCGCAGCCGCCAACGCCGCGGGCCTGCCGGCCTTCGCCGACGATTCGGGCCTGTGCGTCGATGCGCTCGATGGGGCGCCCGGGCTGTTCTCCGCCCGCTGGGCCGGCGCGTCCAAGGACTTTTCCGGCGCGATGGCGCGGATCTTCGCGGAGCTGGACCTGCGCGGGGCGAGCGACCGGAGGGCGCACTTCGTCTCGGCCCTGGTGCTGGCATGGCCCGACGGCCACACCGAGCTGTTCGAGGGCCGCGTCTTCGGCGACCTCGTCGAGCCGCGCGGCACGGCCGGCTTCGGCTACGACCCGATGTTCCGGCCCGACGGCTTCGACCGCACCTTCGGCGAGATCGCGTCGGAGGAGAAGCACGGGGTCGACTGGCAGACCGGCGACGCCCTCTCGCACCGGGCCCGTGCCTTCGTGAAGCTCGCCGCCGCATGCCTGCGCCGGCCGGGCTGAACGGATCGGGCGATTGCCAAACGGCGCGCACGCGAGCACATCGCGTGCGATGACCGACCGTTCAGGCCCGGACCACCCGACCCGCGATGCGGGCTTCGGCGTCTACGTGCATTGGCCCTTCTGCGCCTCGAAGTGCCCGTATTGCGACTTCAACAGCCATGTCCGCCACGCGCCGGTGGACGAGGCGCGCTACCTCGCGGCCTTCCGCGCCGAGATCGCGCACGTGGCGGGGCGCACCCCCGGCCGCACCGTCTCGAGCATCTTCCTCGGCGGCGGCACGCCCTCGCTGATGCAGCCCGCGACGGTCGCCGGCATCCTCGATGCCATCGCCGCAGCCTGGGGCGTCGAGCCCGGCGCCGAGATCACGTTGGAGGCCAACCCGACCAGCGTCGAGGCCGGGCGCTTCCGGGGCTACCGCACGGCCGGGGTCAACCGCGTCTCCCTCGGCGTCCAGGCCTTCGACGACGCTTCGCTCAAGAGCCTCGGGCGGCTGCACAGCGCCGAGGAGGCCTTCGCCGCGATCCGGGTCGCGCAGGGCGCGTTCGACCGCAGCTCGTTCGACCTGATCTACGCGCGCCCGAACCAGACCGCCGCGGCGTGGCGGCGCGAGCTCACCGAGGCGATCGGCCGGGCGGCCGAGCACCTCTCGCTCTACCAGCTCACCATCGAGCCCGGCACGCCGTTCTACGGGCTCGCCGCCGCCGGCCGGCTGGTGCCGCCCGACGACGAGACCGCCCGCGCGCTCTACGACGTGACTCAGGAGGTCTGCGACCGGGCGGGCCTGCCGGCCTACGAGATCTCGAACCACGCGCGTGCCGGCGCGCAGTCGCGCCACAACCTGCTGTACTGGCGCTACGGCGAATATGCCGGCATCGGCCCCGGCGCGCATGGCCGCCTCGTGACGGAGGCCGGCCGCCTCGGCACCGTCACCGAGAAGGCGCCGGAGGCCTGGCTCGCCCGCGTCGAGCGCGACGGCCACGGCA
>NZ_VRUV01000418.1:0-4053 GCF_008039455.1 Methylobacterium sp. WL116 | reverse complement strand
CAATCCGGACCGCCATCCGGCGGCCGCCGCCGAGCCGAAGGCGCAGGACCGCAAGCCCGCCGCCAGCCTGAACGAGCTGTACGAGCGTCTCCGCAACGCCGAGGACGACGCCGAGGCGAAGGGCGTCGCGACCCTGATCGAGCGCCGCCTCGACCGGTCCGGCAGCGCCACCGTGGACCTCCTCACCGATCGCGCCCGCCAGGCGATGACCGCACAGGACTTCGCCCTGGCCGCCGAGCTGATGGACCGCGCCACCGCGATCGAGCCGGCCTGGTCCGAGGGCTGGAACCGGCGCGCGACGGTGTTCTGGCTCCTGACCGACAGGGAATCGGCGATCGCCGACCTGCAGCGTGCGCTGGTGCTGGAGCCGCGCCACTTCGAGGCCTGGGCGGCCCTCGGCCGGATCTACCTGTCGATGGACGACAAGGCGCGGGCGATGAACGCCTATCGCCGGGCGATCGCCATCTACCCGCGCATGCCGAAGCTCAAGGACGCGATGGAGCGTCTGTCACCCGAGGTCGACGGTCGCGACCTGTGAAGGCCGTGATCCTCGCGCTCGCGAGCCTGCTCGGCCTCGTCGCGGCCCTGATCGGCGCCGTCCTCGGCGCGGGCGCGGTGGCGACGCTGATCATCACCGCCCGGGTCTCGGCGCAGCATCCCCCGGAAGGGCCGTTCGTCGACGTCGCCGGCGGCCGCCTCGCGACGATCCAGGCCGGCCCCGAGACCGGGGCCCGCGCCACGGTCGTGCTGCTGCACGGGGCCTCGGCCAACGCCTCAGACCCGATGGAGGGCGTCGGGCGGGCGCTCGCCGCGCAGGGTTTTCGCGTCGTCGCCTTCGACCGGCCGGGCTTCGGCTGGAGCGACCGGCTCTCGGGCGAGGACGCCGCCGCCCCGGCGGTCCAGGGGGCGGCCATCGCCGAGGCGCTGGAGCGCATGAACGTCGGCCCGGCGATCGTGCTCGGCCATTCCTGGGCGGGCGCCCTGGCGCTGAGCCTCGCCCTCGACCATCCCGAGCGCGTCTCCGGGTTGGTGCTGGTCGCGCCGGTGGCGCTGCCGTTCCGCGAGGCGCGGACCCCGGCCTGGTACTGGCGCCTCGCGCTCCAGCCGCCGGTGGCGTGGCTGCTGAGCCGGACGCTCGGCCCGCCCATCGGCCTGCGCTTCCTCGAGACGGCGGCGCGCAACGTGTTCCAGCCGCAGCCGGTGGCGGAGGGCTACGTCGACCGCAGCCGGGCCGCCCTGGTCCTGCGCCCGGCCACCCTGCTCGCCAGCGTGCAGGACCTGGTCGCGCTCCCCGCAGCCCTCGCTGCGCAGGCGCCGCGCTACAAATCGCTGCGCGTGCCGACGACGATCGTCACCGGCGATGCCGACGGCGCCGTCGGCAACACGAGTCAGGCCGAACCCCTGAGCCGCACGATCCCGGGGGCCGACCTCGTCGAGCTGCCGGGGATCGGCCACATGGTGCCGTGGGTGTCGACGCAGGCGCTGGTCGACGCGGTGTCGAAGATGGCCGAGCGGGTCGCCGCGCCGGAGGCCGCCCCGGTCGCGCCCTGAGGCGCCGCGTGGACCGGTCGGCGGTCGGATCGGCCGTCAGCGCGACGCGGAAGGCCAGACGACGGCTCGGGCCACGACGACGTGGATGCCGTTGAAGGTCGCCGCCGACGATCCCTACGGGACTTGGCCGAGGGCGAGGGCGTCCGACACGCGACGACGGAACGCCGCGTCGTCCTTGCCGGTCGGCAGGCGATAGGCCGGGAGGCCGTCGGGTGGCTGCGACGTCATCGGGAAGCCTCGCTACGATCGCCGCCGGGGCGAGCGGCGGCGCTCCGTCCCGCCGAAGAACGGGACGGAGCGGCCGATCACGCCTTCGCGGCGTGCTCGCGGGTGATGAAGGCGATGCGCACGAGGTTCGTCGCGCCCGGCGTCCCGAAGGGGACGCCGGCGACCACGATGACGCGGTCGCCGACCTCGGCGAAGCGCTCGCGCACCGCGAACTTCGCGGCCCGGAAGGCCATGTCGTCCACGTCGCTGGCATCGTTGGTGACGATCGGGTGCGTGCCCCAGGCGATCGCCAAGCGGCGCGCGGTCTCGCGCTTGGGCGTCAGCGCGATCACCGTGGCGTTCGGGCGCTCGCGCGAGAGCCGGAGCGCCGTCGAGCCCGAATGGGTCCAGGCCATGATCGCCTCGAGGTCGAGCGCGTCGACCATCTGGTGGGCGGCCGCCGCGATGGCGTCGGCGGCGGTGTGGTCCGGCGTCGAGTTCTGCGCGCGGATGATCGACCAGTACAGGGCGTCGCGCTCGACCTCCTCGGCGATGCGGCTCATCATGCCGATCGCCTCGAGCGGGAAGGCGCCCGACGCGCTCTCGGCGGAGAGCATCACCGCATCCGCGCCCTCGTAGACCGCGGTCGCCACGTCGGACACCTCGGCGCGGGTCGGCACGGGGGCGGTGATCATCGATTCGAGCATCTGCGTCGCGACGACGACGGGCTTGCCCATCCGCCGGGCGCCGCGGGTGATGCGCTTCTGCACGCCGGGCACCTGCTCCAGCGGCATCTCCACGCCGAGGTCGCCGCGGGCCACCATCACGCCGTCGGAGATCTCCATGATCTCGTCGAGCCGGGTCAGCGCCTGCGGTTTCTCGATCTTGGCCATCACCAGGGCGCGGCCGGCGCAGACCTTCTTCACCTCGGCCACGTCCTCGGGCCGCTGCACGAAGGACACCGCGATCCAGTCGGCGCCGACGTTGAGGCCGGCCTCGAGGTCCGAGCGGTCCTTGTCGGTCATCGCCGGCAGCGGGATCACCGTGTGGGGCAGGGAGACGCCCTTGCGGTTCGAGATGCGGCCGCCGACCTCGACGCGGGTCACGGCGCGCGTCTCGCTCGCCTCGGTGACGGTGAGGCGCAGCTTGCCGTCGTCGATGATGACGGAGTGGCCCGGCTCCAGGGCGGAGAGGATCTCCGGATGGGGCAGGTAGCAGCGGTGGACGTCGCCCGGCGTCGGGTCGCCGTCGAGGACGAAGCTCGCGCCGTTCTCGATCATCGCGAACCCCTCGGCGAAGGCGCCGAGCCGGAGCTTCGGGCCCTGGAGGTCGACCAGGATGCCGATCGGGCGCTTGAACTCGCGCTCGACCGCGCGGATCGCCTCGACCTTCTCGGGCAGCTTCTCGCGCGGCAGGTGGCTCATGTTGAGCCGGAACACGTCCACGCCGGCGCGGAAGAGTTTCGCAATCATCTCCGGCGAGTCGGAAGCCGGACCGAGGGTGGCGACGATCTTCGTGCGGCGTGAACGTTTCATCGGGCCTCCTGGGGCACATCGCTGCCGCCGCGTGCCCCTTGGCGGAACATCATGAAGTCGTGACGACGGGCATGCGGCCAGAAGCACCGGTCATGCTGCCCCGTCAAGGCGGGGCGGGGGGTTCAGGGCTGCGGTGCAGCCGGCTGGTTGGGGTCGGAGAGCTGGATCGTCCAGCTCTTCTGCTCGCCGGTGTCGACCTCGAAGAAGCCGTTGCGGTCGTAGCCGCGGGCGAGGCAGTCCTCGACGCCGCGGATCGTGAACTCGCTGTCGCGGGTGCACATCAGCGAGCGCCCGCTCCACTCGCCGCCGCGCGTGTAGTCGACGGC
This sequence comes from Methylobacterium sp. WL116, assembly GCF_008039455.1. Taxonomy (NCBI): domain Bacteria; kingdom Pseudomonadati; phylum Pseudomonadota; class Alphaproteobacteria; order Hyphomicrobiales; family Methylobacteriaceae; genus Methylobacterium; species Methylobacterium sp. WL116. Next base: position 434 of record NZ_VRUV01000418.1, on the reverse strand, counting down.
GAAGACGTAGTAGAACCGTGCGGCCAGGGCGCCCTTGAGCAGGGTCTCGCACGCCTTCGGCGTCAGGTCCCACCAGCCCTCCGTGACCCAGCCCTGCGGGTCGCGGTAGCCCAACGCGATGCCGACCTTGCTCGGGGTGAGGTTGCACAGGCGCAGGTCCGCGCGGGCCGGCGAGGCGCCGAGCATCGCGAGCCCGAGCGCCGCGCCGATCACGAGAAGCCGCAACGCAAACTCCCAAAAAAGTCAGCCGACGAGGATGATGCGGCAGTCGTTGACATTGGTCTTCGTCGGGCCGGGCTGAACCAGGTCGCCGACGCCCGCGCGATCTGCGAGCGCCGCGGGATCCCGCTGCCCGAGACCGCGATCCGCCTGCTGAACGACCCGCTGAACGAGACCCCGAAAGCCGGCGACCCGGCCTTCGCGCGGGCCGAGTA
>NZ_VRUV01000417.1:0-4060 GCF_008039455.1 Methylobacterium sp. WL116 | reverse complement strand
TCAATCGGGATCGCTTCCCGAGACGATGGCGTTTTGCCTTTTGCCGGGGACGGTTCACGCCGAGCCCCCTGCTTTGACGCGGCCCGAGCAGGGCTGTGAGTGATGGACTATGCCTACGAGATCCGCCGGCAGGCGGAGGCGGCTCCGCGCGCCGCGTTGCCGGCCGTCGCGTCCGCATTGTGGAAGGCGTTTGGCGAGGGACACCTGTCCGAAGCCGAGGCGGAGGCTCTGTCCGGGCTGATCGAGGCCCGGCAACTGTCAGGAACCGAACGATCCGTCGAAAAGGGCGAGAACCGCACAGGACCCCCTAGGAGCCGCACAGGCTCTCGGCCGCGCTCGGATGCCTCGATGGCCCGCCGACGGCGCTGGGCGGCTTCTGGGCGGCTTCCTCCGGGCATCGCGGCGCGGTTCACGCTGGCCGAGCAGGCGGTGCTAGCTGTCGTCGCGGGCGAGGTGGCGAAGCGGGGCGACTGCCGCTTAGCCCTGGACCACATTGCGGCACTGGCAGGCGTGAGCCGCGCGACCGTCCGCAATGCGATCCGACAGGCCAAGGTGCTCGCCCTGGTGACGGTCGAGGAACGTCGTCAGTCCCGGTTCCGCAGCGACACCAACGTGGTCCGCGTCGTGTCGCGGGAATGGGTGGCGTGGCTGCGGCTAGCGCGAAAGGGGGTCACGGATCGTTACCCCCCAGGCGGAAAGGAGGGGGTGTTAAACACCAACCCCCTCGGGGAACGGACTAAGTTGAACTTAGGGCGCCAAGGAGGTCGCGAAACGCTACCACCTTCGTCACAGGGAGAGGGCGTAAATCCGTGAGCGGCACGGATACTCCTGTTTCCTACCCTGTGAATTTGGAGGGTCGAAGATCGCGAAAAGGCTGCCGAGAAGTGGGGATCAGCGTCAGGAGCGCAGCCATGTCCAAAGTCCGGGCAGCCGGTAGACGCGAGATGTGAAGCCCGAGGCCAAACGACACAGTTCACCGTAGACCAACGCCAGCCACCACAACCAAGGCTACAATCCTGATAACGCGTTATCGGAGCCTAACTGACGATCCAGCCTGACGAGCAGCCTGATCGGCATGACCCGCCGCATCTTGGCGGATGGGAACCCACGCACCCCTTGGCGATTGCCATTTTTGATTGCTGCCCAGCAGCACTCGACGCAAACCACCTGAGGGGGTGAGATTGTTTCGGGGTACAACACGATGCTGCGCAAAACCGCGATATCACTCTTTCTGACAGTGGCCTTCACGATGCCAGCCCTGGCGGAACCTGGCGCATTGGGCGAGCCGAAGATGCTGATCCACGGCAACTACTGCGGCCCAGGCAACAATGCTCCCCTTGCGCCGGTTGACGCCCTCGACGCTGCTTGCGCTCGTCACGATGCCTGCACGCCGACCGGATCGGTACCGTCTCGTGCCTGCAATGCTCGCCTTGAACAGGAAGCAACCGCCATCTCGCGCGATCCGCGGCAACCGGAGGATCTCAGGACGATGGCTGGCTTTGTCGCAGCAGGTGCGTCCATGCTTCAGATAACGGATGATGCCCATCTCACCCCGACCGTGAGGCAAGCAGGTGTGAGGCAGTAGCTCGACACGCAACGTGAGCTAAGTTCGATTCGTGAAGCCTCGGGCCGGGTGGTCGCGTGGAGGACGGTGCTGCGGGGAACAGAAACCGCCGGCGCCGGACTATGGCCCGCTTCGATAGCTTCCATCAGGTGTTGATGGTGGCCAGCGCTTTGAAGCCCCTGGGACCGGCAATGCGAACCAAAAACCGCTGGGCTGGTTAGGGCTTCATGCAGAAGCCAAGGCAGGGGTCTGAGTGTTCTTGTGCGCGTCTCAGCGACAGGATCGCGTTCAACGTCATGCTGGACGAGTTCGCGATCGCAGCGATGTCCGAAGCCATCGCCGCTCTGCGTGAAGCGAATGATCCTGCTGTGCCTGACCTCGAACACACAATCCGAACCCACCGCATCGGCATCTTCAAGCAGCGTGCCATTCTTGGCGCTGCCGGGATCATAGTGTGATGGAGCCGAACCCCGTTTATATCGTTTGGGGCGCCATGAAGGGCGGCACCGTCACCTACCGATGCCCATCGCCCGAATGGGCGGTGAGAAAGTATCGCGACATGGTTGCTCGCACACTTTCGGACGTGACGATCACAGGGCCGGACGGAGGCGTGCTGAGCCTCATTGATCTGGAGGGCGTGTCGGTCGAGGCATCCGTCCCGAAGGCCTGCGTTGCAGCTCACCAGTCCTAGGCTCACCAAATCGTCTTTAGAGCTGCCTCGAACCTCGCTGCTCGCCCCTGTCCGAGAACCAAGGCAAGCCAATCTTGGGGCAGTGGTGGCGGCCCTGCTTGCGGGGACAAGAACAGGACCGCCGCAGCGGATCGGGGGGATCAGCCGGCCGCGTATGCAACGTCAGTGACAATGCGCCAGACAGGTTGCTGAAAGATGAGCGACGAGACGGCAGCATTGCTTCTGGCGCTCGCTACCGAAAACGCGAAGCTGCGCGCGGCGCTCGCCGAGGCGCAGGAGCTGCTGATCAAGACCGCCGTTGATGCCGGCGAGATGCACGCTCGACTTGAAGAGGTGCAATGCGAGTTGGCCGTGGCGCGCGCAGACCGCGACGCCTGGATATCCGTGCGAGGCGGCAAGCATCATAATCTCGGTCACGGTGATCGCATCGTCACAGCGTATGACGTAAAGGGTGTGTCAGATCGATGGAGACGATCGGTGGCTAAAGACAAAAAGAGCGCGTTTCCCGGTTCTATACGGAACCAAAAGAACGCAGCGGACGCCGAGGCCGAGAAGGTTAGCGCCAAGATCCAAGAGGCGTTCGGAAAGCTCGCCAATAAGATGCGTCAGCGCGCCGAGAAAGCGAAGTCGAAGATGGATGAGACGCAGAAGCCTGAGAAGCGTGCAGGTTTAACGCGGCGCTTCGAGCTATACGCGGATGCGGCGACCTATCTCGAAGAACGTATTCCTCCGAGCGACGAATAATTGATGTTAGGTAGCAAACTCACCTGAGGGATAAGCGCTTCGCACTGTCCTCTCCGCTTCCACATCAAGCGTCGGAACAGCGACCTCCGCGAAGCTCCCGGCAAGCGCACCGATTTTATCGCGAGCTTCCCGTTCAAGCTCGGCACTGGATCGGCCGTCTAGGTCAGTAGAGACGTACCCTGTGATGCGCCCGTAGTCGGTGATGAGGGCGAAGTTAAATCTGCCAGATCGGCTGCGTCGGACGACGTAATGCGGCGGTGCCAATCTGTACCCTTCGCGTGAGCCATTCTCGGCTCCTACGGTGAAGGGGACGCTCTAGTTCCGCGCCAACGAAAAAGGCGCGATCCGTCGCGGTGGCCCTATCGATGCCGCCGCCCCCGCTCCTCGTCCGCCCCCGCCTCTACCGCCGCGATAGCGTTCTCAAGCTCCGCGATCCGCTTCAGCGTACTGTCGGCCGGCATCGTATCGTACTGAGCGGCTTCCATGATGAGGTCGCGCTGGCGGTTCTTGAGACGTTCAAGTAGGGCGTCGAGTTTTTCCATCGGCGCCCTCTAGCGAGAGCATTCGGCTTCGACAACCGCTATAGGAACCGTCGAGGCTGAAAGAGTTAGCTCGGCTGCTCTTCGGTCTCTTCGATCGCCGCCGCGTCGTCCATCTGTGGTGCCGGCGCGGGGCTCGGCGGTGGATCGCCCTCAGGCTCCTGAGGTGCTGGCGAGGGGTCTCCGATCGGCGCCGGATCGTCGCCGGGCTGCGGGGTGTCAGCGTCGATCATCGTCTCGCTCCTATGGCACTTCCCGGGAAGCTAAGTCGTGGTGCCCCGGCACGTTCCAGGTGATCGCCGGACTAGGTCGCGGACTCATAAAGTCCTGAGCCAGACGCGGACGGCTGCGAGCTTGACGCTGGCCAGGAAGTTTTCCGGGTCCTTGTCGTACCGTGTTGCGACCGCACGGAAGTGCTTGATCCTGCTGAAGAACCGCTCGACCAGATTGCGGTACTTGTACAGGAAGGCACTGAAGGCCGGCACGTTCTTGCGGTTGGGCATCGGCTTCACGTTCGCCCAC
>NZ_VRUV01000416.1:0-4067 GCF_008039455.1 Methylobacterium sp. WL116 | reverse complement strand
CGCCGACAACGAGATCATCTGCCAGTACTGCTCGACGCTGTATCGCCACCGGGCGGTCGGCGAGCGACCAGACCAGCCAGGAATCCGGCACGGTCAGCAGCTCGAGCAGCTCCGGCGCGCAGGTGCGGAAATGCGCGCGCAGCACCGCCGGATCCCCGAGCCGGCCCCAATCCTCGTCGCCCTGCCGCTCGGGCACGATCGCCACGACGTTGAGGTCTCGGCCGGCATGGATCGGGTAGTGGACCACGTGCCGGCCGCGGCAACGGCCGGACCTACCATGCCGGCGGCCTCACCGCCTTCGTGCGCGACGCGGTGATGCGCCGCCTCGGGCCCGACGGCATGCGCGCGCGCTACGCCTGGCTCTACGGCTGGACGCCGAACGCTTGATCTCGCCGACGCCGGCGGCTACCGCTTCGGCACATCGAGGGGCCGCTTGCCGAAATTGGTAGACGGAAGGCACTTAAAATGCCTCGGGCTTCGCCCGTGTGGGTTCGAGTCCCACAGCGGCCACCACGCCCCGATCCTTGCCCGGCACCGGCCGTCCTGATACGCGAGCGGGATCATCTCCAGGGATTGCGGGGAAGGGTGCGACGCGCACGCTCCGCAGAACCGTACCGCGTAGGGTTCGCCGCGGGCATGGCGCGTGCCTGCCCGTGCGGCCCTGTACCCGTCATCGGGCCGGGCGCGCTCCCGCGCCGGCCCCGCCGAACCTGATAGGATGCCTGCGATGGCCCGCGAATTCATCTACCACATGAAAGGCCTGACCAAGACCTACACTGGCGGGAAGAAGGTGTTGGACAACGTCAACCTGTCCTTCTACCCCGACGCCAAGATCGGCGTGCTGGGCATCAACGGCTCGGGCAAGTCGACCCTGCTGAAGATCATGGCCGGCATCGACACCGAGTGGACCGGCGAGGGCTTCGTCGCCCAGGGCGCCCGCGTCGGCTACCTGCCGCAGGAGCCGCAGCTCGATCCGACGAAGTCGGTCCGCGAGAACGTGATGGAGGGCGTCGCCGAGAAGCAGGCTCTGCTCGACCGCTACAACGAGCTCGCGATGAACTACTCCGACGAGACGGCGGACGAGATGACCCGTCTCCAGGACGAGATCGAATCGAAGAACCTGTGGGAGCTCGAATCCAAGGTCGACCAGGCCATGGAGGCCTTGGGCTGCCCGAGCGACGAGCAGCCGGTCGCCACGCTGTCGGGCGGCGAGCGCCGCCGCGTCGCGCTGTGCCGGCTGCTGCTGTGGGAGCCGGAGCTGCTGCTGCTCGATGAGCCGACCAACCACCTCGACGCCGAGACGGTGAACTGGCTCGAAGGCCACCTGAAGAACTATCCCGGTGCGATCCTGATCGTGACCCACGATCGCTATTTCCTCGACAACGTCACCAGCTGGATCCTCGAGCTCGATCGCAGCAAGGGCATCCCGTACGAGGGCAACTACTCGGCCTGGCTGGTGCAGAAGCAGAAACGCCTGCAGCAGGAGGGCCGCGAGGACATGGCTCGCCAGCGCTCGATCGCTCGCGAGCAGGAGTGGATCGCCGCCTCGCCGAAGGCGCGCCAGTCCAAGTCGAAGGCGCGCATCACGCGCTACGAGGAGCTGGTCGCCAAGCAGAACAACAAGGTCGATGCCGCGGCCCAGATCGTGATCCCGATCGACGAGCGGCTCGGCAACAACGTCATCGAGTTCGACCACCTCAACAAGGCCTTCGGCGACCGGCTGCTGATCGAGGACCTGTCGTTCAAGCTGCCGCCGGGCGGCATCGTCGGCGTCATCGGCCCGAACGGCGCCGGCAAGACGACGCTGTTCAAGATGATCACCGGCCAGGAGAAGCCCGACGGCGGCGCGATCTCGGTCGGCGAGACCGTGCATCTCGGCTACGTCGACCAGTCGCGCGATGCGCTCGATCCCAACGCCACGGTCTGGCAGGAGGTCTCGGGCGGCAACGACATCATCTATTTCAACAAGCGCGAGATCAATTCGCGGGCCTACTGCGCGGCCTTCGCCTTCAAGGGCGGCGACCAGCAGAAGAAGGTCGGCACGCTGTCGGGCGGCGAGCGCAACCGCGTGCACCTCGCGCGAACGCTGAAGGGCGGCGCCAACGTGCTGCTCCTCGACGAGCCGACCAACGATCTCGACATGGAGACGCTGCGGGCGCTCGAGGACGCGCTGGAGGATTATGCCGGCTGCGCGGTGATCATCAGCCACGATCGCTGGTTCCTGAACCGGATCGCGACCCACATCCTCGCCTTCGAGGGCGACAGCCACGTCGAGTGGTTCGAGGGCAACTTCTCCGACTACGAGGCCGACAAGATGCGCCGCCTCGGTGCCGACTCGCTGATGCCGAAGAAGATCAAGTACAAGAAGTTCTCGCGCTGAGGCCGGTTTCCCTCCCCCTTCTGCGGGGGAGGGTGGCCCGCGAAGCGGGTCGGGTGAGGGGGCAACGCTTCCGGAGAGGCCGATCCCCTCTCCCGACCCTCGCTGACGCGAGGCCCACCCTCCCCCGCAGAGGGGGAGGGGATCATGCGGCGGACGATCAGTGAAATCCTAGAAGTACGACTTCAGCGTTCCGCGACGGCGCACGTCGAGCGTCGCGCAGTGGAACGAGCCGCCGAACGGGCCGTAGCTCAGGAACGGCGCCGGGATCGGATCGAAGCCCCAATCCTTGAGCGCCTTGATCAGCGTCGGCTGGCTCTGGTCGACGACGATCTTCTTCTCGTCGATGGCGAGCACGTTGATCGAGGTCCAGGGCGAGCACATCGAGATCTCGCTCATGAAGCCCTCGACCGGGTCGGGACGCGGGGCGACCAGCACGTCCCACTTCTTCAGCACCGCCGGCAGCTTCTCGACGTCGATGTAGTCCGGGTTGACCAGCACCTTGCCGGGCGCGAGCGGCATGAACGACGAATCGATGTGCATCGGCTGCGGGCAGCGGCTCTCGATCTCGTGGACGCGGAAGCCGGACCCGAGGTGGCGCCGCAGCCACTCGATGCCCATCAGGTTAGTGACGTTCGAGCGGGTGACGAAGATATCGCGGCCGCAGCGGACGAAGTCGGCGGCGTCGAAGACCGGCTCGAACTCGTTGACCGTGAACTGCATCGGCTCGCCGGCCTTCAGGTTCGGCACGCGATAATCGTAGTTGTAGAGCTCGTCCGTCAGCTGCGGCCGCGGTGCCGAGGTCCAGCGCGCGCCGTTGCGGAAATACTCCTTGAACAGCGAGCGGTAGGCGTCGCCCTCGAAGTAGCGCGAGCGCCAGCACATTGGGCTCTCGATGATCTCGTCGCCGATCACCAGGTACGGGTCGCGCGGGCAGGCGACGCAGAAGCCGCGGGACGACCAGCGCGGGGCGCGGTACTTCTTCGAGAAGTCGATGCTGTCTGGGCGGCGGATCTTCACGCCCTCGCCGGCGAGGATGCCGATGAAGTTATCGAGCTCCTTCTGCGCGAGCTTCTTCATGAAGGCCGGATACCGGAAGCCCGAGGCGAAGCGGTAGAACGGCTGCGCGGCGCGCGGCAGGTTGAAGATCACGGTCAGGTGGTGCGTCGGGATCGTGGCGCCGTCGAGCGAGCCGACGATCACCTCCTCCAGCGGGTCCCACTCGTTCCAGGCCATCACCGGCGAGTGCGGCGCCGGCACGCCCGGGTCGCCGCGGACGAAGCCGTCGGTACGGGCGTCGTCGAGCACGGCCTCTCCGGCCGAGTGGGAAGCGTCGCGGTCCATGGTGATCCCTTCGTGATACGCTGCGCGGGCGGTCTGCTCGGGGCGAAACCCCTGGTGCCGCTTTGGTCCGCACTGTGTCTATCGGGTGATAGACATTGCCGATCGTTGCTGCAACTTGAGCCTTACTCCTCGTCCGCAGCGGTCTTTTTCGGTCGAAATCGCGGCGAGAATCCAGCATCAAGCCACCCCCGAGCTTGAAAGAGGATCATGAAGCGTCTGACGACCCTGGCCTTGATCGCCGGCCTCTGCACGGTCGTCGGCCTGTTCCTGTCTTCCGGTCTCGAGGATGTGGCGGCCGCGGTGGTGAGTGCCGGCTGGGGCGCGCTGGCGGTGGTCGCCGCGCGCG
>NZ_VRUV01000415.1:0-4073 GCF_008039455.1 Methylobacterium sp. WL116 | reverse complement strand
GTGTCGGCTTAGTACGGGTTGCCGTAGCGCGCGACGTAGGAGGTCGGATCGATCGCGTCGATCGCCGAGAAGTCGACGTTGCGGATGGCGCTCGAGCGGGCGCCGATGAACGGGCCGTTGGTGATCGCGCGGTCGACGAGGTCGGCCGCCTCGCCGAGGCCGAACGAGTAGCGCAGGCACATGGCGAGCGAGCCGATCATCGCGATCGGGTTGGCCTTGTCCTGGCCGGCGATGTCGGGCGCCGAGCCGTGCACCGGCTCGTAGAGCGCCTTCCGGGTTCCGCGCGCGTCGACCGCGCCGAGGGAGGCCGAGGGCAGCATCCCGAGCGAGCCGGTGAGCATGGCGGCGACGTCGGAGAGCACGTCGCCGAACAGGTTGTCCGTCACCAGCACGTCGAACTGCTTCGGGCGCCGCACCAGCTGCATCGCGCAGTTGTCGGCGAGCACGTGCTCCAGCGCGATCCCCGCGTAGTGGCGGGCGTGCACCTCGGTGACGACCTCCTTCCACAGCACGCCGGACTTCATCACGTTGTGCTTCTCGGCGGAGGCGACCCGGCCGGAGCGCTTGCCCGCGAGATCGAAGGCGATGTGCGCGATCCGCTCGATCTCGGCGGTGGTGTAGACCTGAGTGTCCACGGCCCGCTTCGAGCCGTCGGGCAGGGTGGTGATCTCCTTCGGCTCGCCGAAATAGACGCCGCCGGTGAGCTCGCGCACGATCATGATGTCGAGGCCCTCGACCAGCTCGCGCTTGAGCGCCGAGGCGTCGGCCAGCGCCGGGTAGCAGATCGCCGGGCGCAGGTTCGCGAACAGGCCGAGGTCCTTGCGCAGCCGCAGCAGGCCGGCCTCGGGGCGGATCTCGTAGGCCACGCCGTTCCACTTCGGCCCGCCGACGGCCCCGAGCAGGATCGCGTCCGCCGCGTCGGCCTTGGCCAGCGTCGCATCCGAGAGCGGCTTGCCGTGGGCGTCGATGGCCGAGCCGCCGACGAGGTCGGTCTCGGCCTCGAAGGTGGCGAGCCCGGTCTCGGCCAGCGCCGTCAGCACCGTCTCGACGCCGGCCATCACCTCGGGGCCGATCCCGTCGCCGGGCAGGAGCAGGAGCTTGTAGGTGGTCATGGCGCGTCGCTTTTGCCCGGGGCCGATCGATCGGGCGGATGTATCGAGGGCTTCGATCCGTTGGCAAGGGGTTTGAAATGCCCGCCGGCATCGGCGGGCGACGCCGTCCGAACTCGGCGCAAGCCGAACAACGGCCGCAACCATCGGCTGCGGCGCACAATCTCGAAGGTGGCGAGGCAGGACACCACCGTGATCGATACGATGGCCGCCGCCTCCGCCGCGGCCGACCATCCGGCGTCGCGCAGAGCGTAGGCCGCGAGCACGATCGCGGTCTGGTGCACGAGATAGAACGGAAACACCGCCGCGGTGAGATAGCGTCGCCAGGGACCATCCGTCCGCGGCAGCAGGCGCCGTCCGAACGCGAGCATCGCGATGATCACGCTCCATTGATAGACGGGCATGGCGATCGTCTCGTGGCGGTGCAGAAGCGCGGTCCAGCCGAACGAGGGATCGGCCGGATGGCCCGGCCACGCGACGGCCGAGACCGCCGCCGCGAGGATCGATGCCGGCCACCGGCACCGGTCGAGGCTCTTCCAGGCAACGTCGCAGCCGGCCATGAGAAACCCGAGCAGGAAGGCCGCCAGGTAGATGCTGTGGGCGTACCAATCGCCGACGAAGGCGTCGTTGGGAGGGAACGAGGGGAGGAGGGCGGCTCGGGCGAGAATCAGCAGGAGAACGGGCGCGACGACGAAGGCGCCGTTCGCCGCGGCCCTGTCCACGAAGGCGCCGACGCTCGCCCGGACGGGGCGAAGCAGGATCGTCAGCGCGATCAGCACCAGGGTGTAGGCGTAGAGATACAGGACGAACCAGAGGTGGTTCCAGGTCGGCAGCGCGAGGCATGTCGCCCGGCAGAGGCGCCGCGTCCCGCCGAGGTATTCGGCGACATAGAAGTGCAGGAAGCCAGCGCGGTAGGCGAACTGCTCGACTGCCTGCACGTAGGATTGCGGCGGCACGATCACCAGCATCCCGAACACCAGCGGGACCAGCAGCCGGACGGAGCGGCCGGCGAGAAGCGCTCCCGGCGGCATCCGCCGAGCCAGGAAACGCGTTGCGCATCCGGAGATCAGAAAGAGCAGCAGGAGCCGCCACGGGTTGACGAGCCGCATCAGCGGCTCGATCGCGGGGACGCGATGCGAACTCTTCGCGTGATAGGGCCACGGCAGGTAGAGCAGCCCAACATGGTAGAAGATCAGGATCGCGAAGGCGATGATCCTGAGCCAGTCGAGGTCGACGCGGCGCTCACGGTCGGTCCCGTCCCCGGCCGCGATGGTGGACATCGCGTCCGGCCGGGGCGATCACACCTTCCGCGCCACCGTGAAGCGGGCCGCCTCGCACAAGGTCCGCGCCCGGTCGCCCCAGCGGGCCACCGCCTCCTCGCAGACGCCGACCAGCCGGTCGCACTCGGCCCGGGCGCCGTCGAGGCCGAGGCGGTCGACGAGGGTCGCCTTGCCGGCGTCCTTGTCCTTGCCGGTGGCCTTGCCCATCGCCTCCGGCGAGGCCTCGCGGTCGAGGATGTCGTCGGCGATCTGGAAGGCCTGGCCCAGCGCGAGGCCGTAGCGCAGCAGCGCGGCGCGCTCGTCCCGGGTGGCGCCGCCGACCATCGCGCCGGCCTCGACCGAGAAGGCGAGGATGGCGCCGGTCTTCATCGCCTGCATCCGCAGCGTGTCGTCCACGTCGAGGGAGACCGGGCCGAAGCGGCCTTCCGCCGTCAGGTCGAGCAGCTGGCCGCCGACCATGCCGCCCAAGCCCGAGGCGCGGGCGAGGCCGAGCACGAGGTCGGCACGGATCGACGGGTCGGGCTGCCAGGTCGGGTCGGCCACGATCTCGAAGGCCAGGGTCTGCAGCGCGTCGCCGACGAGGATCGCGGTGGCCTCGTCGTAGGCCTTGTGCACGGTCGGCTTGCCGCGGCGCATGTCGTCGTCGTCCATCGCCGGCATGTCGTCGTGGACGAGCGAGTAGCAGTGCACCAGCTCGACGCCGGCGCCGGCCGCGAGCGCGCCGGCCTCGGAGCCGCCGAGCATGCGCGCGGTCTCGACCGCGAGGAACGGGCGCAGGCGCTTGCCGCCGCCGAGCACCGCATGGCGCATCGCCTCCATCAGGCGGGGCGGGCGCGCGATCTCGCCGGGGCCGACCTCGGGGCCGAGGCGCTCGACCAGGAAGGTCTCCACCGTGTCGGCCACGCGGGCGAGCTTGTGGGAAAACCCGTCGCCGGCGGCTTGCGACTTGACCGGAGCGGGGTGAGCCTGCGTTGAGGTCATCGGGAACGGGCCTTGGCGGGAGTGGGACGCGACACGGTGCGGGTGGACGATAGCAAAGCGGCGCCGGGTCGCGACGCGCAGAGTACCGAGGCGCGGGACCTGAGGTCGCTGGGGCGCCCGCAGCTGCCGCCACCGTCGCGGCGGGTCCGGAAGCTCGTCGGGCGCATCCTGCTCGTCCCGGCGGTCGGGATCGTCCTCATGCTCGCGCTGGCGCTGCTCTATAGCGCGGTGACGCCGCCCTCAACCCTGATGCTCGGGCGATGGTTGACGCTGCAGCCGGTGGCTCGCGAGGCGGTGCCGCTGTCGGCGATCGCGCCGGCGCTGGTCCAGGCGGTGGTCGCCTCCGAGGACCAGCGCTTCTGCCTCGACAACGGGGTCGACGTCGGGGCCCTGCGCGACGTGGTCGACGACGAGGACGGCCCGAGCCGCGGCGCCTCGACGATCGCGATGCAGACGGTGAAGAACGTCTTCCTCTGGCCCGGCCGGTCCTACCTCCGCAAGGCGCTGGAGATCCCGCTCGCGTTTCTCCTCGACGCGCTCTGGGGCAAGCGGCGGATGATGGAGATCTACCTCAACGTCGCCGAGTGGGGCGACGGCGTCTACGGCGCGCAGGCCGCCGCCCGGCACTGGTTCGGCAAGAACGCCCGCGACCTCACCCGCGGCGAGGCGGCCCTGCTCGCCGCGACCCTGCCGAACCCGATCC